>JBOFUF010000479.1:0-3692 GCA_051652445.1 Shewanella sp. | reverse complement strand
GCAAGTTCTTATGCGGATGCGTTGATGCTGAAATAAAAAACTGCGCTTTTAGCGCAGTTTTTTATTGGATAATGTTGTCATCTTAATTTTTGGGACGTTTCTTGCGTGAAACTTTCGATTCTTCACCTTTAAGTAGCCGTTGAATGTTGTCTTTATGGCGAATAATAATAAGCGTCGACAGCATCGCAACGGGGATGGTAAATCTGTCGTCTAGCCACCAAGTATAAAGTGGTGCCAACAAGGCGGTAAGGATCGCGGCAAGGGACGAGTAGCGGCTAATTAAGAGTAAAATAATCCAAGACGCCATTAAACTAATGGCTAAACCACCCCCAATTGGAGCCATAGCACCAAAAGCGGTGGCGACACCTTTACCCCCCTTAAATCCAAAAAATACGGGGTAAATATGCCCAAGGCAGGCGGCAATGGCGATGAGCCCGAGTGGTACGGCATTTATGCCCATCAGATAAGCTAAATAAGAAGGTAAGGCACCTTTGAGCATGTCGAAAAACAGTACCATGGCAGCCGCACTTGCGCCGCCAATGCGCAGTACATTGGTGGCACCTGGATTGCCCGAACCCTGTAATCGTGGATCGGGTAAACCCCTCATTCTACAAACCAGCACAGCACTCGAGATTGAACCAGCCAAATAGGCGGCCAAAATCATCAAAAGTGTCAGTGTTAATGGACTCACATTGGTTTCCTTACGCGTCTTAAGGTATTATCGCGCAACAATTTAAAAAGCTGACTCAGTTGTCAATACCGCTATAGGTTTGTGGAATAACTCGCCCATTTGAGGTTGATATATTTCTGAATGAGTAAATCCTTTTAGGGTCTTATCCTACTGTGGATTGGCTCGAGTAGAAAGCAAATTAGTTATCTGTCAGAAGATTGCGGATTATACCGCTAAGATCGCTTTTAGCTTATCAGACCTCATAGTAGTCAGTTAGTTGGAGAAAACATGGATAAAGTACTTATACGGCAATTGCGCATTGATACCGTGATTGGTGTCTATGAGTGGGAAAAGACAATTCATCAGAGTTTGTTGCTGGATTTAGATATGGCATGGGATAACAAGCTTGCAGCGAGGACTGACGATTATCAATATGCACTTTGCTATGAGACCGTTTCTAATCGACTAACCAATCTTATTAGCGAGCATCCAATTGAGTTAATCGAAACGGTTGCCGAGCGCGTAGCGGATTGCTTACTTCAAGAATTTAACGTGACTTGGGTGAAAGTTGTCGTGATGAAGCCGGGGGCAGTAGCCACTGCTGCGTCGGTTGGCGTTGAGATTGAGCGTTCACGTTAGATAAGAGATTGATCAACTCGACTGTTGATTTAAAAATCATGTTTATCTTCAGATAAATCGGACATTAGCATGGCACGTATTTATATCAGCCTAGGTAGCAATATCGAGCCTGAGCAACATCTGCAAGCGGGATTAACATCGCTGCGAGAGCGTTTTGGGCCACTGCGCCTTTCATCAATGTATGAAAGTGAAGCCGTGGGTTTTAGTGGCACTAACTTTTTGAATATGATCGCTAGTGCTGAAACTGACCTTAATATTGCAGAGGTAGTTGCACAGTTTAAGCAAATCGAGCAGAATCACGGCCGGCTTGTTGGGGCAAAGAAATTTAGCCCAAGAACGTTAGATTTAGACCTGCTGCTTTATGACCATGTGGTATGCCAAACGCCAGTGGTGCTCCCCCGTGCTGAGATCGTGAGTAATGCCTTTGTACTATGGCCATTAGCCGAGTTAGCGCCAGAGTTGATTCACCCCGTGGTGAATAAAAGTTATGCCAGTTTGTGGCAAGCGTTTGATAAAGATTCACAGCGACTTTGGCCTGTGACGTTTGAATGGCCCCAAGGGCTGATTTTTTAATTTATTGATAGGATTGTTATGGATACGTTTCAGGTCATTATTTTATCGCTAATTCAAGGGTTAACTGAGTTTTTACCTATTTCTAGTTCAGCCCATCTTATTTTGCCCTCCCAGCTTTTAGGCTGGCAAGATCAAGGTTTAACCTTCGATGTGGCAGTGAATACAGGTTCGTTATTTGCGGTAGTGATTTATTTTCGCCGCGAGTTATGGGCTATGACTAATGCTTGGGTTGCAAGCATAGTTAAAGGTCAACAATCCGAAGACAGCAAGCTGGCATGGTGGATTATTTTGGCAACGTTGCCTGCCGTCTTCTTTGGTTTTCTGGCTAAGGATTTTATTGCGACTCATCTACGCAATGCTGAAGTTATTGCGGTTACGACTGTCGTATTTGGTTTATTGTTGTGGTGGGCCGATAAGATGTCGCGTCGTGATTTAACCATTTATCAGACTGGATGGCGTAAAGCCTTATTGATAGGCTTTGCACAGGCATTAGCGTTGATCCCCGGCACTTCACGCTCTGGTGCGACGATGACAGCGGCGTTGATGCTAGGGTTGAGCCGCGATGCTGCAGCTCGCTTTTCATTCTTAATGTCAGTGCCTGTGGGTTTAGGTGCGGCTATTTTAGTGGGTAAAGATTTGGCTGAAAGTCAGATTCCTATTGATTACCAAACATTAACTTTAGGGACTTTGATTTCATTTGTTGCGGCTTATGTCTGTATCCATTACTTTTTGAAAATCATCAGCCGCATGGGCATGACCCCGTTTGTTATTTATCGCTTAATACTTGGTGCGGTTTTGTGTGGGTTCATCTTCTTGTAGATATCCCCGTTTAGTCGACGTAGATAGTAATAAAATCGGGTCATATACCCGATTTTTGTTTTAAGAGCTTCTTCATTTTTGAAGCTTAACTCATTTTTGGAGCTTTATATGGGTCTTGAATATCAGTGTCCAACCTGCGGACTTGCGTTAAAGCAACATAAAGCCTCCCAAGGTTTTTATTGTGCCGACAAGCATCATTTCGATCGAAATGAGCAAGGCTATTGGGTTTTTACTAAACCACAACGCCAAAAGCCAACTGGGGATTCGCGCGAGCAAGTTAGAGCTAAGCGTTTTCTACTCGAATCAGGCATTTTTTCGCCCTTGATTGATAAGCTGGCTAAGTTAATTACCGCCGCTATCACGGCCGATGCGTGTTTATTGGACTATGAATGCGCTGAGGGCTTCTATCTGCGTGCATTGGCGTCTAAGTTGACTGAAGCTGATAATCGATTAAGCCTTCAGTATGTGGGTGTTGCTGACGCAGAAAATGCTATTTTTGCTGCAGCAAAAGCGCAGACGCCTGGGGTGTTATGTTTAAGTTCTTCTAAAAAATTACCCTTCGCTGATAATTGCGTGGATTTTATAACGGTTATTGATAGACCATTAAAGGGAAAGGAGTCTGTCAGGATATTGAAAGACGATGGGACCATGCTACTGGTCATGCCTGGGCCACGACACCTATGGCAACTCAGAGAATATATTTATTCCGACTTGGCCGAAAAACCTTTCAAAGTGAATTTACCCTCCGCATTATCGGTAAAAGAAACTCAGTCACTACGCTTTACCTTATCAGTTACAGGTGAACAGGCATTAACATTATTGGATATGGCACCCTATGCATGGCGTGCAACTGACAAGATGAAGCACGATATTCAAGCTAATTATTTTGAGTCGCTAGAAATTGACTATGTATTAGTCTTAGCACATAAGCGCGTGGGTGAATAACGATAGGGTTAAGTGAGCTCTTTGAAATATTATTTTTAGGCTGTTT
>JBOFUF010000478.1:0-2945 GCA_051652445.1 Shewanella sp. | reverse complement strand
GCTAAACCGTCGAATTTACCTTGTAATTCAGGTACAACCAAACCTACTGCCGCCGCAGCGCCTGTTTTCGTTGGGATCATCGACAGTGCTGCAGCACGGGCACGACGTAAGTCTGTGTGGTACACGTCAGATAAACGTTGATCGTTGGTGTAAGCGTGAATGGTCGTCATCAAACCTGATTCAATACCAATCTCGTCATTTAACGGTTTAGCGAAAGGCGCCAAACAGTTAGTGGTACAAGAAGCATTTGAAATCACTGTCATGTCTGCCGTCATAACATCGTTGTTTACGCCGTAAACAACGGTGGCATCCACGTTTTTACCTGGAGCAGAAATAATAACTTTCTTTGCGCCAGCCGTTAAATGAGGTTGCACAGTTTCTTTCGATGTGAAAATACCGGTGCATTCGAACACGACATCAACTTGCAAGTCGGTCCATGGTAGTTTTGCAGGATCACGTTCTTGGAAAGTAAGGATCTTATCGCCATTGACATAAATGGCTTCGGCATCATGGTCGACTTTGGCATTAAAACGACCGTGAACAGAATCGTATTTAGTCAGGTGGGCGTTGATTGATGCATCACCAAGATCATTGATGGCAACAATCTTGATTGGGTAAGCTTTTTCGCTTTCATATAAAGCGCGTAATATATTTCTACCGATACGGCCATAGCCATTTATTGCTACACGGATAGTCATCTCATATCCCTCAGGTTATTTATAAAATTCAACTGGTAGTAAAATTACCAAACTGACAGCTATCGTCAAGTTAAATCGGCATTTTATGCGGTCAGGCTTAACAAATTAGGTGTTTTTTTTACATTGGTCGCGAAATAGCTATTTTTCAGGCATCGAGTAGATTAAAAATTACAAGATGGCAAACATTTTGCTATCTATTTATTAACTTAATTTTTCGATTGTCACTGGCGGTAATGCCTCTGTTGCTGTCGGTAGTGTCACACTGGACTGAGGCTCAAGCCATTTTCTTACCGGACTTGTTGAATACGTCCCTTTCTTTAGCACATCGATAAGGGACTGGGCCTTTAAATCGAGTTCAGCCGCTAATGTCTTATTGCCACCAAGCAAGGCTAACATTTTTTCTTCTGAATACTTCTGTTGTGTCAGTAGTAAATTGGCTTTCGTGAGCATGTAGACTTTATCCAATAGCTGCTGTTGACGATAGACTGACGCTAATCCTAGTAACCAGTTAACGTCGAAATCATCGTATTGGATCTCCGCAAAGACGTTAAGATACAGTTGTTGCGCTTTGATGGCATTTCGATTGCTATAATAGGTTGCGACTTGGGCAAGTAGAAAGGGGTCGGTCACTTCGCCGGCGTTTTCCTGTTCTAATAATCGATTTAACGCGGTGGTATCGCCAAAACGAGTCCATTGGTAATAGGACATAAAAGGGTCTTGCCGTTCACGGGTTTGATCTTGTAGTAAAGTTAAATTCTGATTGCTTAGTCTAAAGGCTCTGGCTCTATCTGCGGTACGATTGGTGTGAATGATGTGCTGAACGCCAGAGGCGAGTTCAATACAGCGACTGTAATCTTCAAGGTAGGTTAATTGCGTGTAGAGTTGTTTGCCGGTGAGGTTTTGGTTGCCTGTTAACGTATAGCGATTTTGGATAAGTGCCGTTTTTTCGGGCAAACACCAGTTATCTTTATGCAAATCAGCACAAATTTCAGGATTATTTTTACAAATTACTGAGATGTTTCGGTCATTATCACAACCTAAAAGACCTAAAAAGCTCATCGCGAAGGTAAATGATGTAATTATTACTAGATTTTGCCTCAAAACACTCTCCAAATGATGAATTATCTAATAAAATTACAGGTTTACATAAAATATCTTACTGGCAACAAAGCGCGATTTTCATTACAATGACGCCGACCAAATCAGGGTTATCGATCAAACCCAGATTAGATTATTGGTCTTTTCGTCATGTTACTCAAACCTTTCAGTACATTTTATTGAAAAAGTGGGATAAAGGATCTGTAAATGAGCGCTGATAAACACCTACAAAGTTGGCAAGAACGTTTTGAAATGGCAGAGGCAATGCAGCCTTTGTTAGGCAAGTTGTATCGAAACCAAGGCGTTGAAGTTTTGGTTTACGGTAAGCCGCTACTGAATGCTTCTACGATTGAAATTATTAAAGCGCACCGTTTAGTTCGTCGTCATGTCGGTGAAAAATTACGTTTACGCGAAAGTTTCCCTTTCGTTCAAGCTTTAAGCAAACTCGCGGTTAAACAATGTAAAGTGGATATTGGTAAACTCGCAGTCAATTACTGGCGCGACCATGCTGATGTCAGCGAAATTGAATATTATATGGCAAA
This sequence comes from Shewanella sp., assembly GCA_051652445.1. Classification (GTDB taxonomy): domain Bacteria; phylum Pseudomonadota; class Gammaproteobacteria; order Enterobacterales; family Shewanellaceae; genus Shewanella. Next base: position 607 of record JBOFUF010000478.1, on the reverse strand, counting down.
AGAATTGGCCGCTGCGATTGACCATGCTGATGATGTTGCACCGCGTGATGTCGTGCTTTATGGTTTTGGTCGTATTGGACGCTTGTTAGCCCGTTTGTTGATTGAGCGAACCGGTCGCAGTAATAAGCTAAGATTACGCGCTATCGTCTTACGAGGTGGCAAAACAGGTGATTTGGAGAAACGTGCCAGTTTATTGCGCCGAGACTCAGTCCACGGTCCATTTAATGGCTCAGTGGAAGTTGATGAAGAAAATAATGCGATCATCGCCAACGGCACCTATATCCAAGTGATTTATGCTAACTCTCCTGATGAAGTCGATTACACTAAGTATGATATAACTGACGCATTAATTGTTGATAATACTGGGATTTGGAAAGATGAAGCGGGGCTAGGGTTGCACCTTAAGAGTCCGGGTGCAAGTAAAGTATTGCTGACAGCTCCTGCAAAAGGCGCCATCAAAAACATCGTTTACGGTGTAAATGAAGGCGACATTACCGCAGAAGATATTATCGTTTCAGCGGCAAGCTGTACTACCAATGCGATTACGCCAGTATTAAAAGCCGTGAATGATAAATACGGTATCGAGAATGGTCATGTCGAAACGATT
>JBOFUF010000477.1:0-3665 GCA_051652445.1 Shewanella sp. | reverse complement strand
CGTTGAACGCTAACGCCAAGCGAGCGCGATCTTTTAAGCCAACCCAGCAAATACGCGCTGGCAGACCTTGGAAGGCGATACGCTCGCGCGCCATGTCTAGCCAATTGTGCAGGTGTGGATTATCTGGGATCAGTTCTTTGACTTTAGCGTCGGTTTTGTAGATATCTTCGGGATCGCCAGATAACGCCACCCAGCGGAACGGGCCAATGCCTTCACAAAACAGTGGGCGAATATAAGCAGGTACAAAACCTGGGAAATCGAAGGCATTTTCAACACCCATGTCAAACGCCATTTGGCGAATGTTGTTACCGTAATCGAGCGTGGCAGCACCCGCAGTTTGCAGGTCGAGCATGGCCTTAACTTGCACCGCCATCGAGGCTTTCGCGGCTTTCACTACGCCCGCTTCGTCGGTTTTACGCATGGCGGCGACCTCAGCCATAGTCCAGCCCTGCGGTAGATAACCATTTAATGGATCATGGGCCGAGGTTTGGTCGGTTACGACATCAGGGGTAACGCCGCGTTTAACTAATTCAGCAAACACATCGGCAGCATTCGCTAATAAGCCCACTGATACTGGCTTGCCAGCTTGGTTCGCGTCTTCAATCATGGCTAATGCTTCATCGAGCGACGTGGCTTTTTTGTCCACATAGCGAGTACGCAAACGGAAATCGATGCGGGTCTCGTCGACTTCACAGGCTAACACTGAGAAGCCCGCCATAGTGCCCGCCAGCGTCTGCGCGCCGCCCATGCCGCCTAACCCGCCAGTTAAAATCCACTTGCCTTTAGAGATACCCTCAAAGTGCTGTTTTGCGACCGACACAAAGGTCTCGTAGGTGCCTTGGACTATGCCTTGAGTACCAATGTAGATCCACGAACCCGCCGTCATCTGGCCGTACATGGCTAAACCTAGCTTGTCTAACTCGTTGAAATGATCCCAGTTCGCCCAATGTGGCACTAGGTTGGAGTTAGCAATCAGCACGCGCGGTGCATCCGCATGGGTGCGAAATACGCCCACAGGTTTGCCCGATTGCACTAATAAGGTTTCGTCATCTTCGAGGCGCTGTAAGACTTCGATGATTTTGTCGTAGCAATCCCAGTCGCGGGCGGCGCGGCCAATACCGCCGTAGACGACCAAGTCCTCTGGACGCTCGGCGACATCGGGATGTAAGTTGTTCATTAACATGCGCATTGGCGCTTCTGTGAGCCAACTCTTACAGCTTAATTGTGTGCCATGGGGTGCAATAATGCGGCGGCTTGGGTCGTGGCGCTTATCCATTGAACTTTCCTCTTTCAACCTGTGGTGCTAACTCACATTCGCTACGTCGCTAATACGGGTTAGCACTATTGTTTTTATTATGATTTTATCTTTTAACTTATAAGGGTGCAGCTATCAAAGTGACTGATTTACATTGTTAATAACGCCACTGGCGTTACTTGCTAAAGGTTAAGTGGCCGCCGAGTGTAAAGCGGCTACCTGGGTGAACTAATTTTGCGAAACTCACCACGCCTTGGCGTGACCAAGTGCGGCGTAAAATCTGTAAACAGGGCTCAGTGGCGGAGATTTCAAGCCTTTGCTGTAATGCTTCACTGGCGATAATCGCCTCAATCGTGTGATGCGCCTCGGTCAGCGGTGCCACTTGGGATAAATATTCGTGGGGTGTCTGCTGGGTAAAATCCTGCCATAAATAATCGGGCACCAGCTCGGGATTCACATAACGCTCTTCAACTTGCAACGGTAAGCCCTGCTCGCAATGCACTAAAATCGAATGAAATACCGTCGCACCGTGCGGCAGCCCAAGGGCAATTGCGATACTCGTACTCGCCACGACTTGCTCTAACACCCATTGTTGTACGCTATAGCCGTGGCCGCGATCTTTTATCTCATCAGCAATATTGCGGATCGCCAACATAGAAGAGTGGGACTTACACCCTGCAACGAAGGTGCCTAGCCCTTGAGAACGCTCAAGCACACCGCTATCCGTTAGCTCGGTTAGCGCACGTCGCGCCGTCATTCGGCTGCAGCTAAACAAATCGGCAAGCTGATTCTCAGAAGGCACTCGGGCATGCGCTTCCCACTCACCCGACTCGATAGAGGAGATAATGTAGTGCTTAATTTCTGCAAACTTAGGAATAGCCAAAATATGTCCTCGGCATAACATTCTAGGGGCTAAATGTTAGGGGCTAGTCACTCTTTCAAACGTTGAAAATAGCGGCTACAATCCTAGCTTGTATATACAAGTAAATACAAGCCAGCTCACATAAATTTAATAAACCGTTAATCACTTGGTTAACATCTGCCAGCACCGCGAGGGGAATACATGTCTTGGGATCAGGTTTGGATTGACGTTAACTTAGCCACAATGGACCCTTCTGTATCAACACCTTATGGTGCGATTACCCACGCGGCCATCGCAGTAAAGGATGGCAAAATTGCTTGGCTTGGCCCCCGCAGCGAACTGCCCGCCTTCGATGTGTTGTCCATTCCCGTTTACAGGGGCAAAGGCGGTTGGATCACCCCAGGATTAATTGACGCCCACACCCACTTAATCTTTGCCGGTCATCGCGCCAATGAATTTGAGTTACGCCTACAGGGCGCCAGTTACGAAGACATAGCCCGTGCAGGTGGCGGTATTATTTCAACCGTTAACGCTTGCCGCGAAGCGGATGAAGCAGAATTATTTGAACTGGGCCGTCAGCGTTTAAACGCGCTAGCCAAAGAAGGGGTGACTACGGTTGAGATCAAATCGGGTTACGGCTTAGATACTGAAACTGAACTCAAAATCCTCCGTGTCGCCCGCGAGCTCGGCAAGCATCACCACGTGGATGTGAAGACCACCTTCCTTGGCGCCCATGCAATTCCGCCAGAATACAAAGACAATAGCGACGGCTATGTCGACTTAATGATCAATGAGATGCTACCCGCTGTGATCGCCGAAAATCTTGCCGATGCCGTGGATGTGTTCTGCGAGAATATCGCCTTTAACCTTGAGCAAACCGAACGGGTACTCAGCGCAGCCAAAGCGGCAGGATTAGCGATTAAGCTCCATGCCGAGCAGTTAACCAATATGGGTGGCAGCGCACTGGCCGCACGTCTTGGTGCTAAGTCTGTGGATCATATCGAATACTTAGATGAGGCAGGCGTTAAAGCCTTAAGTGAAAGTGGCACCTGCGCCGTACTGCTGCCTGGCGCGTTTTACTTTTTGCGGGAAACCCAAAAACCACCTATCGATTTACTGCGCCAATACGGCGTACCAATGGTGCTCGCCAGCGATTTCAACCCAGGTTCATCCCCCATTTGCTCAACCCTGTTGATGCTGAATATGGGCTGCACCTTGTTCCGTTTAACGCCAGAAGAAGCCCTAACAGGACTCACCTTAAATGCCGCCAAGGCACTCGGGATTGAAGATAACGTCGGCAGTTTAGTCGTTGGCAAACAAGCCGATTTTTGTCTGTGGGATATCGCCACGCCTGCACAATTGGCCTACAGCTACGGCGTCAATCCCTGCAAAGATGTCGTCAAAAATGGCAAGCTCGTGCATCAGTAAAATACCAACACAAGCTCAACACTCTTTTTGTAATCTATTTTCATTGACGATACTCGTTAAAGGTAAATCATAATTGTTTGATTTCTTTAATAAAGGAAATAACAAATCGTTTTGCTAACA
>JBOFUF010000476.1:0-1401 GCA_051652445.1 Shewanella sp. | reverse complement strand
TGGCAACTTCGAAGTTGAAGTTCAGTTACACACTGAAGTTAAAGCTGTTGTTAAAGTTTCTATCGTTGCTGAAGCTTAATTACGACCTGCTTTAAACAAAAAAACACCGCCTCGGCGGTGTTTTTTTATGGAACAAATTCAGTTTTGGCTTAGGGTCTTAATTTCTCACGATATCCAGTTCTTTGATCAGATTGTCAGCATGATCGACTTCATCCATCATCCACAGGATATAGCGAATATCCACATGTATGGCACGGGTAATGTGAGGATTAAAGAACCAGTCCTTAGTGATGGCTTCATAGGTTGAATCAAAGTTAAGACCCACTAACTCCCCCTTACCGTTGAAGACGGGTGAGCCCGAGTTCCCTCCGGTGGTATCTACGCTGGATAAAAAGTTAACCGGTACTGAGTTAAACTCCTCTGGTTTATCTACACAAGACAGCAGTCTGCAAATCCAGCCGCGGGGATCTTGATAAACCGACTTCACCAGATGATCGCCAAAGCGTTGCTCACTAATCGCATCGAGGAGTTTTCTCGGGGCATTGAAAGGCTCCACACCTGTGTGTTTGGCCACTATGCCATCTAGGCGAGTAAAGGGCTGTTTATAGAGGGCATCACGTGACTGGTAACCATCGACCATGCCGTAACTGATACGCAGCGTACCGTTGGCGTCGGGATAAACGGGCCAGTTGTTTGCCTTATAATATTCAATCATGGCCGCCATATAATCAGGGCGTGCGGTTGATAATTGACCCTCTAAGATTTTTTCCGATTTTTCATGCGCCATATTCGTGTCGTAAAGGGCAACGGCTAAACGAATAAAAGGATCAGCACTGGTTTCGAAGGCGCTAGCATCGGCATTCATCCACGCCAAACGCTTCGCTTGATCTGTGAGGGTAGTGAGTGAGTAGAAACCATCGAGTTTAGCCGCAAGTTCGGTGTCTTTATGGCTTATGCTGAGCATATCATCGAGTGCTGCTACCCGATTTCCCTGGCCGAGGTAGGCCTGTAAATCCTGCAGCCACAATATCTTATCGACTTTGACATCGAAACTTGAATCGATACGCTTAAGACGTGAGCTTAGCATTGCGATATCACGTTCTTGATAGCCTTGCTCGCGCTCGGCATCGGGCTTTTGTTTTTCTCTAGCAAGACGATAGAGACTGTTTGCTGCGGTTAACAAGGTGCTCGATTGGGCATTGGTAAAGTAGTCATTACTTTGGAACGCGTGTTGTTGATCGGCAAGTAATACGGTTAACTCTGCAATGAGGTGTTGATTTAGCTTAGGATTTTGTTTAAGCCAAGCTGAAAAATTATCTTCGCGACTTTGTTTAATGCCAATGATATCCGTGGCTTTAAAACCTGCTAATAGGCCGTTGAGTTTCTTCATTCGGTTGGCCA
>JBOFUF010000475.1:0-2285 GCA_051652445.1 Shewanella sp. | reverse complement strand
CATTTAAACACCTAAATTAACACCTAAATTAACACCTAAACTAACACCTAAACTAACACCTAAACAAACACCTAAACAAAAAACGCTCTGCGGATTAGGCAGAGCGTTTGTGGAAAAACCGGTGTGATAAAAGGCGTTTAGCCTTTCATGTCCTTTTCCATATCTTCATAAGAAGTGTGGCGAACGTCTTTGCCTTTCACGAAGTAGATAATGTATTCACAGATATTTTTACAGCGGTCGCCAACACGCTCAACTGCGCGTGCTGCCCATAATACGTCGAGTATGTCAGGTATTGAGCGCGGATCTTCCATCATATAGGTCATTAACTGGCGAATGATGCCTTCATACTCACGGTCAAGCTTAGCATCTTCTTTGTGCAGTTCTAAGGCGGTATCGGCATCCATACGGGCCAAGGCATCTAACGTCGCATGTAACATCTGCGTCGCATGACGGCCCATATTTTCAATACTCACTAACAAAGGCTGCTGATTATTCAATCGTTTATCTAATGCCCCTTTTGCAATCCTCACACAGGCATCACCAATACGCTCAAGATCGGCGATGGTTTTTGTAATCGCGATAATCAAGCGCAAATCACTGGCCGCGGGTTGACGCTTAGCAATAATACGGGTGCATTCTTCGTCAATAGACACTTCCATCGCATTGACCTTGTGATCGCCTGCAATCACCTGCTGGGCTAACTCGGCATTGAGGGTGCTTAAGGCATCAATCGCCTGTTCTAGCTGGCGTTCAACCAAGCCACCCATGGCGAGCACACGGTTACGGATATCATCCAGCTCAGCGGTAAACTGACCTGAAATATGCTTACTTAAATTCATGTTTTCCATTTAGCCAACCTTTTACTTAACTGTTTACCAACCTATGCAAAAGCCTGCGGTTGCGGCTTTATCCGTTAACTACCGAGCTGATTAACCGTAACGTCCGGTGATATAATCTTCGGTCTTACGCTTTTTAGGTGTGGTGAAAATCGTATTGGTATCCGCATATTCAACCAATTCACCCATATACATAAAGGCTGTTTGGTCCGACACCCGCGCAGCCTGTTGCATGTTATGAGTCACGATAACCACAGTGTATTTTGTCTTAAGTTCAGTGATTAATTCTTCAATCGTCAGCGTCGAAATCGGATCGAGTGCCGAGGTGGGCTCATCGAGTAATAACACTTCTGGCTCAATGGCTATCGCACGAGCAATCACCAGACGTTGCTGTTGACCGCCTGATAAACCAAAGGCGTTATCATGCAATCGGTCTTTGACTTCGTCCCAAATCGCCGCGCCGCGCAATGAACGCTCAGCCGCTTCATCGAGTTCACGGCGGTTATTCAGCCCTTGTAATCTCAAACCATAAACGACGTTTTCATAAATCGACTTAGGAAAAGGATTGGGGCGTTGGAACACCATACCGACATTACGACGCAGGGCCGCGACGTCAATCTTCTTATCGTAGATATTCTGGCCATGCAGCAAGATTTCGCCATCAATATGGCAGTTATCCACTAAGTCATTCATGCGGTTAATGCAACGCAATAGGGTTGACTTACCGCAACCACTAGGACCGATAAAGGCCGTGACTTGCTTCTTGGGGATCTTCATCGAAACATTAAACAGCGCTTGCTTATCGCCATAGCGCAAATCTAAGTTACGGATCTCCAATGCGGTGTCACTCTGGCTTAAGTTAGCTAAATCAATGTTATTGGTTTTCATTGCTGTCGAATCTATAGAAATCATATTCAGTCCTAATACTTTCAGGATAATCGCTGATTAGTGCTCAAGCGAACGATATTTTTCACGTAAACGGTTACGTACACTAATGGCGGTCAAGTTAAGTGCCACAATCACAGTCACTAACAAGAAAGAGGTCGCATACACCAGAGGTCGTGCCGCTTCAACGTTAGGACTCTGGAAGCCCACATCATAAATATGGAACCCTAAGTGCATAAACTTACGTTCTAAATGTACAAACGGGAAGTTAAAGTCCAGTGGCAATGTGGGCGCTAATTTCACCACACCCACCAACATCAGCGGTGCCACTTCACCCGCAGCGCGAGCGACCGCTAAAATCAGGCCAGTCATAATAGCAGGGCTCGCCATCGGGATCACAATGCGCCACAGGGTCTCAGCCTGAGTCGCACCTAATGCTAAACTGCCTTGACGCACTGCGCTGGGAATACGGCTTAAGCCTTCTTCTGTCGACACTATGACCACTGGCAATGTCAAAATCGCGAGGGTTAATGCCGACCAAATCACCCCTGGCGAACCAAAGGT
>JBOFUF010000474.1:0-2240 GCA_051652445.1 Shewanella sp. | reverse complement strand
CCTGACTTAATCGCCTCAGGCAGTTTTCAACAATGATGATCGCGCCATCCACTAATAAACCAAAGTCCAGAGCCCCTAAGCTCATCAAGTTAGCACTAACACGAGTCTGCACCATGCCCGTAATGGTCATCAACATGGCAAAAGGGATGACTAATGCGGTTAAAAAAGCCGCCCGAAAGTTCCCTAGCAAGACAAACAACACCACGATCACCAGAATTGCGCCTTCAAGCAGATTGGTTTGTACTGTCTGTAACGTTTTATCGACCAAGGTGGTGCGGTCATATACGGCAGTGGCCACCATCCCTTCTGGTAAAGTCGCATTAATTTCTATGAGCTTTTTGCCCACAGCATGGGCTACGGTGCGACTATTTTCGCCAATTAACATAAACACGGTACTCATGACCACTTCACGGCCATTTTGCGTGGCGGCACCGTTTCGCAGACCTTGGCCATTTTCAATCTCGGCCACATCTTTGATGGTCAAGGCTGATCCATTGGTCGATTTCAGCGGGATATTGCCTATCGTGGCCATATCCTCTGCCTGACCGGGCATTCTCAGTAGCCACTGTGCGCCGTTTTGCTCAATAAAACCCGCTCCTTGATTTTGATTATTTTTAGCAATGGCATCGACAACATCCGCTTGTGTTAAGCCAAAGGCCAAGAGTTTTTCTGGTTTGAAAGCCACTAAAATTTCACGTTCAAAACCACCGATAGGATTCACTTCAACAACGCCAGGCACACGCATCAACTGCGGTCTAATCGTCCAATCGTGCACAGTGCGCAAATCCATTGGGGTGATCGGCGAACCATCGGCGTGGGTGGCATCAGGCAATGCATCCACCGTAAACATGAAGATTTCACCTAAGCCTGTCGCAATAGGCCCAAGCTGCGGCTCAAGTCCTACAGGCAATTCAGCACGGGCTGCGGATAATCGTTCGTTAACGAGCTGGCGGGCAAAATACACATCCGTGTCGTCACTGAATATGGCAACCACTTGAGACAAGCCATAGCGAGAAACGGAACGTGTGTAAGTTAGCCCGGGTACACCTGCCAAAGCGGTTTCCAAGGGAAACGTTACCCTTTGCTCAATCTCAAGCGGGGTATAACCTGGGGCTTCGGTGTTGATCATCACCTGCACATTGGTGATGTCCGGCACCGCATCAATGGGCAATTTAGTGAAGTTCCATATGCCTAATCCGGCGGAAGCTAATACCATCACCAGCACCAGGAATTTTCGCTTTATCGAAAAGCGTAAAATCGATTCCAACATGACTTACACTCCTAGTGATCGTGGGATGCGCCAGACTTTTCAATGTCGGCTTTTAAGATATAGCTATTTTCGGTGACGTATTCAGTGCCAGGTTTCAAGCCGCCCAGTACCTCAACCCATTCACCGCCTTGACGGCCTAGCTCCAGCATACGCACTTCATATTGCTCACCGACTTTGGCAAACACCACGGTGAAATCACGAAACCCTTGCAATCCAATTCGTTTAACTGCCAAAGGCACCTCAATGGTGGCCACTTCAATCTTGGCGTGAACAAAATTGCCGGAGGTCAACGCTCCCTTTTCATTAGCAAGTTTTACCCACACGATACGGGCTTGATCATCACGCACTTGGGGCTCGATAAATGAAACCGTACCTTGATAAGTCTCATCCAAGCCCTCTATCTGCAACGTGACGGCAGCACCGACGCTAACCTTTTGATAATCAATGGGGTAAACCGCCAGCTTAGCGATATAATGACGGTTATCGGTGAGGGTCAGCAACGAACGGCCAAGGGTTTGCTCGCCACTGTTAGCGAACTGCTGCGTGACTACGCCATCGGATGGCGCTTTGATTTGATATGGCTTCAAACTTTCATTACTTTCTATGGTTAACAAGGGTTGGCCTTTTTTTACCCTGTCACCCAGTCCAACATGCAACTGCGTAATTTCGCCCTCAAAGCGAGCGGCGATTGTACGCTGCGACTCTACCGGTAGCGCCAATGTGCCATAGGCGGGGATTGTTTGGTGCAAAGTGGCAGGACCTGCAATATCGGTTTGAATATCCATCGCGGTGGCGACGGCTTGCTCTATCGTGGTGCGACCTTCAAAGTTGTCATACTGCCAAAGGTACGTTTTACCTTGGTATTTAGCCTCAATCGTGACCACAAACGAATGGGGTTCATAGATCTCCATATCACCACGGAGGAAATCCCCTTGCGCGTTAAAGCGAATGTCATCCACGACATTGCCTA
>JBOFUF010000473.1:0-6191 GCA_051652445.1 Shewanella sp. | reverse complement strand
GTGATTGCTTATCTTGGGGTCACAGGGAACAAGTTACATCAAACCCAGCGTTTACTGATCAGTGACTTAAACCCACAAGCGGTAAAACGGGCGCTAACGCAGCTACGCAGTAATCGCGAGTTTATTCCCTTGTCGACCTCGGCCTTAGCCCGCAGTCGCGCCGATTGGCTCTATGGCATGAATATGACGCGCGCGTATACCATTCAAGGTAAAAAGGTTGGCTATCAAGGCGTGTTATCCGTCGGCCGAGTGCAAACGCCTTTGCTCGGGCTCGTGGTGCGCCGTGATGAAGCCATTAGCCATTTTCAATCTAAACCTTTTTATGAAGTGCTGGCCCATTTGGCGACGCAGAAGCAAGAAACCTTTAGCGCTAAGTGGCAACCCAGCACTGCTTGCCAGCCGTATATGGACGAAGACGGACGCGTGTTAGCCAGGGGATTAGCGCAAAATGTGGTGAGTCGCATTAGCGATAAACCCGCCTTGGTCACGCAATTGGTGGCTAAGGACAAGAAACAGAATCCGCCCTTACCTTACAGCTTATCTGCGTTGCAGATTGACGCGGCCAAACGGTTTGGCATGAGCGCCAAGGATGTGCTCGATACCTGCCAGAGTTTGTATGAACGTCATAAACTCATTACGTATCCTCGATCCGATAGTCGTTATTTACCCGTTGAGCAACATAGTCTTGCGCCTTCGGTGCTTAAGGCGATAAGCGGCGGTGCTGCAGAATTATTGCAAGGTAGCAGTGCACCCGATCCCCGTCTTAAATCTAAAGCATGGGATGATAAAAAAGTCGACGCCCATCACGCGATCGTCCCGACGGAGAAGACCGCTAACTTAGCCAGCCTAAGTCAACGTGAAAGGCAATTGTATCTGCATATTGCTCGCCAGTACTTAGCCCAGTTTTACCCCGCTTATTGCTATGCAGAAACCACAGTGCAACTGACTATCGAGGGCGGCTTGTTTAATACTAAGGCGCGTCAGGATAACTCCCTCGGCTGGAAGCAACTGTTTGCTCGTCAAGCGCCGCAGGAAAGTGTAGTCAAGGACGATGAGGACAATGAGGACAATGACGAGTTTGTCGGCCAATTACCGCCTTTAACACTGGGGCAGGCTTTGCATTGTCTACGAGGTGAATTGCTTGAAAAAAATACTCAGCCGCCAAAGGCGTTTACTGATGCGACGTTACTCGGCGCTATGACGGGTATTAGCCGTTATGTGACCGACCCTGACATCCGTAAAATCCTCAAAGAAACCGATGGATTAGGCACAGAGGCCACCCGTGCTGGCATTATTGAATTGCTATTCAAACGTGGTTTTTTACAACGCTTAGGTAAATCCATTGTCTCGACAGATGTAGGGAAAGGATTGATTAACAGCCTGCCTGCGAGTGCGACTACGCCAGATATGACAGCGCTTTGGGAAGCGAGCTTAAATGGTATTTGCCATAAAGAAACCTCCTATCAAGCCTTTATGCAACCGCTGCTCGACACCTTATCGACACTGATCCAACATGCTGGTGCACAATTGCCAACTGCGCTTAATGGCTTAAAAGGCCAAGGTTATGCTAAAACGGCTGGGAATAAATCCGGTTATCGCAAGTCGCCTTACCGCAAAGCCTCGAGCTCGGCAAAACGGACAGGCACTGCAAGTACAGCTAAAAGCAGTGTGAAGACGTCAGTAGCTAGTGCTGGCGCAAGGAGTCGAACACGCAAAGTGGCTACAGAGGTTTGATTGGCAAGAGTTTAATTTATTTTCGCAGGATAGTAGGTCATCAAACCATGACTGGAAGTCGCCTTAAACTTTGGCAAAAAAAGAGTAAACCAAAAGGGTTTACTCATGCGGAAATAGGTCGTTAAAGCTTGCAAAAATCACTCAACTGATTAGGAAAAGGCATTTAATCTCAACATTAACTTAATTAGCCCTTAAAGCTCATATTTATCTTAGGGTGTCGCCTCGGTTTAAGCTGATGAGTTTATCCAGTATCCGTTCTCCATCCATGCGGATGCCGTTGTGTTCGTATTCTGATGTTAACCAATACTTTAGCCTGCCAACTTGTTTTGTGGTTTCTAAGCTGTATTGCATCTCGACAAACATATCTTCACTGTAAATGGCCGCTGCAACGGGTACCTTGTTTTGTGCCAGTTGCTCAAGATTATAAAGTGCTGGCCAATCAGATTTATGGGCAAGAATTTCTGCCGCGGCTTTAAGTGGGACGAGGTGACTAAATTGGTCAAACATCCAAGGGTAAATCATCTCGCCGGTGAATAAAAACGGCTTACCCTGTTGATAGTTAAAGGCGGGGAATTGCTGTCTAACCCTGTGTGCTGACCACTGTGAGGCTGAATGTTGGCAGTAGATCGCCTCATGCAGCAGGGCAAAAATCGGGTGAGTGTTGTAATCGAGCATTTGACCGAAATGATTTAAAAATAGCGGATTGACTACTGTCCCTGAAGCCGTGTTGATCAAGGCTTGCTCAAGCAAATAATAAACCGATTCAGGCCCTTGTTCCATTCCAATATTAATACCCAGCAGTTGCAACATTTTAACCGTGAGGCGTTCACCCGTTGCCAAATACACTTCATTTTCAAGCAAATGTTTTGCTAAGCGAGTGACGAGATGTTGAGCATCGTGGAAGCGTTGGAAAAATTGTTTATTCTTCGCCAGTACGCGTTGGTAAGTCGCAAGATAGACGTCGTCGCTGCTACGGGTTAATGAGGGGATGCCACCCGTGATATAGGCTTCGCTGACGCCTTGAGGCGCGGCGCTTAAATAATGTAGCACGCAAAAGCCGCCGAAACTTTGGCCGAGAATCGCCCATTTATCGGCGGGGCAAAGTTGGGAACGAATCGCTTCAGCATCACGAATGATATTATCAGCCCTGAAATGGCTCAGATAATCCGCTTGAGCTGCAGGATCTAAATGTTGCAAGCTTTGGTAGTTCATCGGTGTTGATAAGCCTGTGCCACGCTGATCGAGTAACAATACGCGATATTCTTTTAATGCGCGGCGGATCCAGCCGCTGTTGCAGGCGGGACGCATGGCCGCAAACCCTGGGCCGCCTTGGAAAAATACGATATAAGGCAGCTTTTTATCTTTATTTTCTGGACTACAGAGTTCTCTGGCAAATACCTGGATTTGCTCTGCAATCGGATGTTGATAGTTTAGGGGTAAGGTAAAGGTATGTTTCTTTGCCAGTACACCTGCGAGAATGATATTTGTTTTCATCAGGCAACCTTGTATCGCAGAGAATAATGTTATAATAATTGGTAGATTGTATACAAAACCGTTTATGTCGCAAGCTAGGATTATTTGATTAGATTCTGGTTAATATTTTTTTAGAGACTAATTTACGCTATGATGAGTTTCTTAGCGTAATCTATCGCTTACGGATAATACGAGATTGAAGCTATGAAATATCAGATTATTCCAGTCACACCTTTCCTGCAGAATTGTAGCTTGATCTGGTGTGACAAAACCAAACGTGCAGCGGTTGTTGATCCCGGTGGTAATATAGACAGGATCCAAAATGAAGCGGTAAAATTAGGGCTTGTTGTTGAAAAAATTCTCCTTACCCATGGGCATATCGATCATGTTGGTGGTGCAAAAGCCTTAGCACAAGCCGTCAATGTGCCGATTATCGGCCCCCATATTGCTGATAAATTTTGGCTGGAGAGCTTACCTAAGCAAAGCCAGAACTTTGGTTTCCCCCATTGCGATGCCTTTGAACCGGATCAATATCTGCAGGATGGCGATATCATTAACGTCGGTGAGCAAAGTTTGTCAGTGCTACATTGCCCTGGACATACCCCTGGGCATATTGCACTTTTTTGTGCTGAATCTAAATTGGCGTGGGTTGGCGATACTTTATTTAGAAGCTCCATCGGTCGCACTGATTTTCCTCAATCAAATCATCAGGATTTACTTCACTCGATTACTGAAAAGCTTTGGCCTTTAGGTGCCGAGGTCGAATTTATTCCTGGGCATGGTCCTAACTCTACCTTTGGTGAAGAACGTGAGCATAATCCCTTTGTAGCGGATCAGCTTTTATTTAACGTGTAATATTATCCCTCTCTCTTTGATTTACGAGCGATAACCACTCGTAAATCAAACCATTATTTCTATGAATATCCCACGTTTAGCCTATGTTTTCAGCTTGGTCTTCTAGACGTAAGGCCGTTTTTCCGTCTATTGGGGTAAGCATGAAAACAAATAACAATGATGATCGTGGTCTTTTCGACCATAGGGGCGAGTGCCTTAATTATTGCGGTATTGAGCTCGAGTATGATGGTTAACCGCGATAATTCCCGTGAAGTATCACAAATTATTGAACAGATAGAATCGACTTCTATTAGCTTAGATCATCAAGCCAAAATGCTGCGAACGAAGGCGGGGGAATATCAGTTTTAGCGCCAATGCGATGGCTTTGTGATGAACAACCACTCAAGACAGGGGTATCAGTGGATAAACGTCATTGGTATAAAAATACGCCTAATAAGCGTATTTTTTGTTTTTTTACTACAAATAATTTGCTTGTTCGCGATTTTACGGGCATTAATGCCGGAAATTATCAATAGATCAGGTTTTTGTTACCAAGATTGGGGTAATTTAACCAATATGTTTATCTTGGCTACCTCAACATCCAAATTTGAGTGGCCAAGGGTACTCACTTCCGTGAATAGCATTAATAAAGGGGTCATCCATGGAAAATCGTTGGCAAGTTGCTATTTCTGCCGGCCTATTGGCTGCGATTTGGTGTGGTGTTGCAGATGCCTTTCATCTCGTCACTTGGGTAGGCTTCTTAGGTTGTAGCACGTTTTTTGCGCAGACCAAGACTGGTTTTCAAGGCGTGATGATGGCGTGGTGCACGAATCTGTCTGGTGTGTTTTGGGCTTGGCTTATTATCTCAGGTAGTGGCTTTTTTGTTTCGCCTATTTTTGGCTATGTTTTTACCGGCATAGCCACCTCAGCCATGTGTTTACAGGCAAGCTATCAAAAGCTTAGTTTTATTCCCGGCGCATTTATTGGCTGCTGTATTACTTTTGCCATGGCGGGAGATGTAGCCAATATCGTGCCATCGTTGATCATTGGTGGCTTATTAGGTTTTGGTATGAGCCTATTAACAGGGCAGTTAGTGACGCTGACACAAAAGTGGTCGGCCGCCATTCGTAACCAGGTTGCTAGCGTGGATTAGCATAATACTTGCTCGGTAATGACTTCATTCATATCTGTAGTCGCGAACTGAGCGATACGGAAAGTGTTGGGTCGTGTGCTCTATGGTGGCTCTTATCACGGCTGCCGTGGCGCTTATCAACCTTCAACATGCGCACCGCAACATTGAGCAGGCCTCTATCGCCCGGGGTCAAGCTAGCGTTGATACCTTAGCGCAAGTTGCAACCACGCGAAAATAAGCGCCTGACGCCTTATCTCAATTTGCCAGTCAATATGGGTTAACAGTATTTCCCTGCAAACCCACTTGTTAGCCTTAAATTCGACTCTTCAGGTAGCTTGGCTATTTACCCCACTCTCCTTGTCACTCAGAAAGTGTAAGCTATTTCCCCATGCACTCGGCTAATAGCTTGACGAAAAAGTCGCTGCCTTTGCGCTGGCAAAAGGTGATATTGCGTTCTGGGATAGTTTCGGGATCGGTGTAGCTGGCAAGAGCAAGCTCCATGCTGGCTTCGCGGATGATGTGTAGAGTTGGGTAGGGCGCGCGGTTGGTGAAGTTGGCTGCCCCGTCCTGTGGTTCACCATCAAAACAATAGTCTGGGTGAAAGGTGGCGAGTTGGTAAGTACCTTCGTACTCCTGTTCGATAAGTGTATCCGTTGCCATGTCGATGAAGTCGAGATAAGTATAAAAGCCTTCAAAACCTCGGGGCAGAATAAACAAGGTGGTTTCGGTTTCTGGGTGGGCGTCGAGGTATTGGCACTCTTCAATCAATGCCTTGAGCACGAGCTTGACTTTGGTTTGTTCTACCACAAGATACCGAATACTGCCGCGCTCGACTTCTTGTCTAGCGAAGGGGCAAATATTGTATTTCATGATCACTTTTTTGACCCAGTTATCGGTTTGTTGGGCGATCATGTCGATTTCGTTCATGGCTGGCTCGTACTGATAAAATTAGGGGGTGATCATAGGGATGATAGACGCCACAAGCAAGAGCGCCATGCTGATATTAAAGATCTTCTGT
>JBOFUF010000472.1:0-2615 GCA_051652445.1 Shewanella sp. | reverse complement strand
ACAATGCCATTGTGGTCACCGATGGCGTGTTAGTGAAACTGCAACAGGGTGAAGAGCGTGAAAAGGCGATAAGTGATGTGGTTGACGCCACGGTTTGGCCACTTTTAGGCGGAACCGTCGTCGGTATTCTCGCATTCAGTGCCATTGGTTTATCACCCAGTGATATGGGGGAATATGCGGGATCCCTGTTTTGGGTGATCCTCTACTCCATGATGCTAAGTTGGGTATTTGCGGTCACCATTACACCTTTATTATGTCATCAGTTTTTGCATGTTAAGCAGCAATCAGGTGAGCAGGGCGAAGGCAAAATTCTCACATCCTATCGCGCGATGCTTACCTGGGTGCTTGGTCACAGCAAACTGACCGGACTTGGATTAATCGGCCTGTTAGCCTTGGCGTTGGCCAGCATGGGTTTGGTTCCGCCAGGATTTATGCCTGAATCACAAAGGCCACAGTTTGTTGTTGATGTTTATTTGCCTCAGGGCTCGGATATTAACTACACCCATTCCGTGGTTGGTCGAATCAGTGATGAGATCGCCAAAGAACCTGCGGTGACTGGGATCTCCAGCTTTATCGGAGGCGGAGGGCTGAGGTTTATGCTTTCCTATTCACCTGAGCCCCGCAATCCAGCCTATGGGCAATTGCTGATTGATGTGGACGATTATCACCACATCTCTGCGCTGGTGGAAAAACTGCAAACGGGCCTGTCTGACCAATACCCTGATGCGTCTATCAAAGTATGGAAATTTATGCTCGGCCGCGGCGGCGGTAAGAAAATTGAGGCAGGATTTAGTGGTCCAGATCCAAAGATTTTACGTGAACTAGCCGAACAAGCTAAAGCCGTGATGTTGCAAAATCCCGAACTGATTGCCGTGCAGGATGACTGGCGTCAGCAAGTGCCGGTGTTGGTGCCACAGTATAATCAAACGGTTGTGCAGCAAATGGGGCTGACGAGTGTAGAGCTTAATCAGGCGTTGGCTCAGTTACTGACGGGGACGACAATTGGCTCATACCGTGAAGGCGATGACTTAATTCCCCTAGTCGTACGTGCTCCCGAGAGCGAACGTCGATTTGAGCGGGCGATTGAAAGCCTACAGGTTTTCAGTCCTGTTGCGGGCCGCCAAGTACCTTTGAGTGAAATGGTGAGTAATATTGCGGTTGAATGGCAAGATGCCATTGTGCGTCGTATTGACAGGCAGCCGACAATTTTAGTTCAGACCGATCCAGCGCCGGGCGTGTTTACTAACGTGGCGTTCTCGGCAGTTCGCGGTCAGATTGAAGCCATCAAACTGCCACCTGGCTATCGCCTAACATGGTATGGTGAATATAAAGCCTCAAATGATGCCAACGAAGGTTTAGCTTCTTCAGTGCCTTTTGGTTTTGCTGCGATGATTCTCGCCGTGGTGTTTATGTTCAATGCGCTGCGCCAACCGCTTGTGATATGGCTGACGGTGCCGTTAGCAGTGATTGGGGTTGTCGTGGGGTTAGTGTTATTTAACACACCTTTTGAGTTTATGGCGATTCTCGGTTTCTTAAGCTTAATCGGGATGATGGTGAAAAACGCGATTGTGCTGGTTGATCAAGCGGATAGTGAAATCCGTGCGGGTGCACCTGCATTAGAGGGATTAATTCAAGCATCGGTCAGCCGTGCTCGCCCTGTGGTATTGGGCGCGCTTACAACGATATTGGGCGTTGCGCCGCTGATTATGGATCCGTTCTTTAAGAGTATGGCGGTGACGATCATGTTTGGTTTATTATTTGCGACCGCGTTGACATTGATTGTGATCCCATTGCTTTACGCTGCATTTTTTAGAATACCGCGTCCAGTGGTTTAATTACCTCGTTAACACATGTGCAAAGGGGGCTTAGGCCCCCTCTTTTTTTTGCGTTTTTTTATGTTTTTTCAGGTGACATTAACCCGACATTGCGCACCTGATTTAGGTATAAATTTGCCGATAGCGTTCACCTAACGCGTTCACCTAACGCGTTCACCTAACACGTCGAGAATGATCTGCTGGCCCACAGTGAGTCCCGTGACTCTCCCAACGGGTACTCGTGACCCCGCCAAGCATCATGTTCAAGAAGGTAATCTGATTGAGGTGCCGCCTGCATTACCGACATCTGTGATGGTTGAACACTGTTAAACAGTCTCTTTTCGTTGATCGTGATTAAGTGACGCTATTAGCTTCTATGTTAAACTGGATTTTTTGTCTAAAAAATTAACCTAGAGATCCAACAAACATGACTCGAAAATGGTCGCTGCCCATCGTAGCACTCGCGGGGGGGGCGTTACTCTGGCTCGGCAACGCGTATAGCATGAAATGGGCACTGATGGCGCTGATTGGCTTCGGCTTCGGCTTCACGCTTTCCTTTAGCCGCTTTGGTATCGTGTTCGGTTGGCGCGAAATGCTGACTAAACGTAACAGCTATTATGTGCGGATCCACCTGATCACTATCGCCATCGAAATCCTGCTGTTCACCTGTTTACTCTCCTTTAGCCACGCGCTGTTTGGCGATACTATGGTGGGTAACGTGATGGCTATCGGCATTCCATTCATCGTCGGCGCTTTTCTATTCGGCATTGGTATGCAGTTGGCCGGCGTTTGCGCCACCGG
>JBOFUF010000471.1:0-14357 GCA_051652445.1 Shewanella sp. | reverse complement strand
CTGAAGATACGAGTTTCAGAGCGCCTAGGGTGCTTCAATTCAAGGCGCATCAATGAAAGAATGTCGGTCACCTTTTGAATTGATGCAACACGGAAATGGAGTGCCCTAGGCGCTCCGTCCCGGCGGGTTTTAAAGCACTTTATGCTGAGTTGGTTATTTTTAACTTAGCCCGCTAGGTCTGCAAATAACCGCCTTGCCTAAAGTGCGTTAAATTCCCGCTGAATCCTGCATCTTCAGGTTGTTTGGGTATAATGCCAATTTGAGCCAGATTTACCTTAACGGAGACAAATCCATGTCTATTGAAAGTCAGTTAAAAGCCCAACTTGCAGAGAATCGTGACATAGTGCAATCCCTGCTTGATGATGGCTCAGAGCCTGATGCGGAATATGTTATTGAGCATCACTTTTCATCGACCAATTTCGACCGTCTTGAAAAAGCGGCGGTGGATGCCTTCAAATTAGGTTTTGAGGTGAATGATGCTGAAGAAATGGAACTGGAAGATGGGGCAATTATCTTTTGTTTCGATGCTGTTGCGCACCACAAACTGGATGTTGAATTACTGGATAAAGCAGCTGAGCAATTACTGCAATTAGCGATCAAGCAAAAAGTGGAATATGACGGTTGGGGCACTTATTTCGTTGGTGATGAGGTGGATGACGAAGAAGATGAAGATGACGAAGAAGATGATGGTTTCCCTCATTAATTCGTTGGTGGATCTCTTGTTTTATCGTCACTTGTTTTAAATGAAAATGCCCATCCTTGATGGGCATTTTTATGGGGGATATTTAGGGTTTACTGCTTTTACTTGTATGTAACACACAGCAGTTACGGCCTTTTTGTTTCGCTTCGTAGAGGGCTTTATCGGAGCAGGAAATCCAGCGAGAGCTGCTGCTGATATGGGCACCCAGTTCACATATCCCTAAGCTTACCGTCACAGTAATCTTCAGGTTTTCATAGACGATGACGGATGCGGCGATTTTCTCCCTCAGTCGCTCGGTAAAGTTCATCGCATCAGCGCCGCTGGTTTTGGGTAATACAACCGCAAATTCTTCACCGCCATAACGCCCAGCACTGTCGGTATCTCGCAGGGATTGGCTGAGAAGGTGGGCGATATGTTGAATGACTTTATCTCCGGCTAAATGACCATAGCTATCGTTAATATGTTTGAAATTATCGATATCTATCATAACTAAACTCGCCACGCCCGAGTAGCGGGCATACATATCGTACTCGTGGTCTAAGCATACTTGCCAATGTCGGCGGTTATGCAACTGAGTTAGACTATCGGTATGGCTTAGGCGTTCGAGTTGCTCGTTGGCCGCTTTCAGTTGTAATTTGTTGATGGCAATATCTGTCACGTCATAAATAATCACACTGATATGGGTCACTTGTCCCGTGAGCGAGGCCAGTGGCAGCAGGGTCACGTTCTGGTACATGTAATCAGCACGGCCAGTGATCGGGCGATAGTTTTTAAATTGGAATACGTATGGACGCTGTTCCCAACTGATAAAGGCCCGGTTTTTAAGCATGAAAACCGATTCCATTTTCTGTTTTAACCAAGTGGCTGGCAGATCAGGGAAGCGAGTAAACAGGTTTTGACCTTTGATCGAATTAGGTGACACACCGCTGTGATTCTCCATAAAACCGTTCCACAGCTGGATATTGTAATGGCGATCTAATACCACCAATCCCACCTCTATAGTTTGCACCATATCGATGAGCCAGTGTAGTTCGTTCATTGCGCTTTGGTCATTTGACATAGGATAAAATCCAACTGGTTAATCGAGTAAATAGCCGAGTTTATAGCTAAGTGTAGGGATCGAATCCTCGGTGAACAGCAGTAACAAATCACATTGAATATCATGTTCTTCAATCCGATAGTTAATCTCCATTGCCAAAGTTCGTTGCCATTTCTCTGAATTATCATGGATCAGATCGTTAACCGTACAGTGCCGTCCAAGTACGACAGGGTGAGCCTGACTAAATTTCATGTCGAGTTGTTCAGAAATGCCGTTGAGGAAAGCCCCTATCAGCACATTTCCGGTATCGATCAGAACTTCTATCTCGGTATTTTTATCTTCTGGGTTGGCTAATCCCATCAGTTTGGCCATGTTCTTGAAGCTGGAGTCATGGAAAATCAGCAGGGCTTCGCCTGCAATCCCGGCCCCGATAAAGCCTTGGCAGAGTGCCGATACGGTTTCGCTTTCTTCCGTGGCTTTGAGTGCCATGGTTAACTCACTGACCTCAAGTACATTCACATTAGGGATTGGTAGTAAAACGAATACATCGAGTAACTTAGCTAACAGATCGGCAGCGCGTCCCATGGCCACGTTGGCAATTTCTTGGCAAGCGTCGCGCATGTCGACTTTGATCATCGGGACGTCGTCGGTGATATCTTTTTGCGTCAGGGTTAAGATGCCATAATCTTGTAAAATGTTACTGATGGCATCAGCACTCACAGGTTTTTGAATAAAATCTAACGCGCCTAAGGCTTTAACACGCTCATGAGCTTTGATTTGAATATCGCCAGATACCACAATAATCAGCGCGGGTAAGTCCTGTTGCTGCACGGTTTGCAGTACTTCATAACCGTCCATGACAGGCATGTTGAGATCGAGAAACACCACTTCGCCTTTTCCTGCGCGGATAGCATCAAGGCCTTCGGCGCCATTGGTCGCATAAGTTATTTCCACATCCCACTCTTTGGGGAGTGTGCGCGCCATTTGCTTACGTGCCATGGCGGAATCGTCACAGATGAGTACAGATATTGACATGCTGACTAGTGATCCTTATTTACCCATTGATTTAAGATAACACTTATTTTTCAGGTCAGAATGACGAATTGCGTTCTTTGGGCAAGTCTGGTGAATGCATTGTTGGCTTTAGTATAAGTTACCTTCAATCCATGATGGCATTGGCCATATTTTGACTTAAGTGAAAAAAACGACTTATGTTATATTTTTTAGTAAATAACGCTCAGCGTGTTAACATCTGTTCTGGACTGACCAGTGATGGAATATTAAATGAGTGGCCAAAGTGTACAAGTAAAAATCGATGATGGCATCGCCTATGTGTTGCTCAATCGTCCTGAAAAAATGAATGCGATTAACTATTTAATGTTCAGTGAGCTTGACGGCGCGATTAAAAGTATCAAATCCAATCGCGCGGTGCGGGCGGTGATCCTGTCGGGTTCAGGGGGCCATTTTAGCTCTGGGCTTGATGTCAAAAGCGTGATGTCGGCACCGATGCAGGCAGTTAAGTTACTGTTTAAGACCTTACTGGGGAATGCGAACTTGGCTCAGCGGGTGTCATTAGGTTGGCAAAACTTGCCTGTACCTGTGATTGCCGTGCTTGAGGGTTGTTGTTATGGGGGTGGTATGCAGATCGCGTTAGGCGCGGATGTGCGTATTGCTAGCCACAACAGTAAGTTATCTATCATGGAAGCGAAATGGGGCCTCGTGCCAGATATGGCGGGTTTAGCCGCATTAAGGCAAATTATGCCCAAGGATCAAGCCATGTTACTTAGCCTCACGGCAAAAGTGCTTGAGAGTCATGAAGCGCTGGCCTTGGGACTTGTGACGCAAGTGAGTGAGGCGCCCATGGAAGCCGCTGAGCAATTGGCGCGGCAACTGATGCAAACCTCACCGGATGCGGCAGCGGCGATCAAACTGAGCATTAATCGCAGTTGGACGGCTTCTATTCGTAGTCTGCTGTGCCGCGAGTCGATGAGCCAGATTCGGTTATTGTTAGGCAAAAATAGCAAGATAGCGGCGACGCGTCAGCTGAAAGATCCGCACAAACCCTATCGGGATCGCCAATCGGGTTGGTAATGCTATTTTGTCTGAATTAGCTTGAATCGCCGTTTTTACTGCGCGGCGCTCATTCGGGCAGAAAAGCCTTTAATCGCATTTAAGCAATTCTGCCATGCGCTCTCGTTATCTAAATTGAGCGCTAGGGTAGTTTGGCGATAGTTAGGGCTTTCTAAGGTCACGGCGAGTTTTTTACGATTGTCGGCCGTCTCCAATGAGGCAGGGTGACCGTCTGGTGATTGAATATCTAAAATGGGCAGCGTGAGTTTTGCCAGTTGCTCTGCGAGTGCTTGATTATACTGTTCGTCTTCGCGATAGGGATTGATGACGATCAGCACATCAGGATCGGCAATCTTCTTCTGGCTTAACAGACTAATTAATAACCCTGCACTTTGGTCGGCGGTGATCAAAATACGTTTTCCCACATAATCTGCGCCGACGGCATCTAACTGCGCCATGCTTTTGACTAGAAAATCTTCCTGTTGTTGCAAGTGTTTGCTGCTATCTTCTGGCTTGATTTTAGCGCTTGGCTTGTTGGACGGTGAGCTTAATTGCGCGGCGCCGGGCGTGGTCACTTCAGTGGCTGCAGTGACAAAGTTAGCTGTGGGCAGTTCAGAGGGCGGCGTTAAGCTTAAGCTGGCCCAACCGGCTGGGTTGATATTGCGGCGCACAAACGCCATCAATCCGGGTGAATCTGCCGTGCCATTGGTGGCGGGGAGGATGATCGCCGCACCGAGTTTCTTTTTACCTTCCCATGGTCGCACTAACAAATCGTAGGGCTGATTATCAATCGTGATGTGTTTAATTTCATTGATGGGTAGATAGCGGTTATTCGACTTTTGGGCACTGATTTCGGCTGGTACAGATGTTGGTGGCGTTGTTGTATCTGCCGCTTGGGTTGCGGTGATTGTGATGCCGAGAATGAGGCAAAAGAGGCGTGAAAGAATGCGCGGCATAGAATTGATAACCACCTGTGTAGCCTCATAAATTCATCAGTATTTGAGTATAACCTGAACCATTACCAAAAAGTGAATTTTCCTCGCCAAAGAATTGCACCTGTTATATCAGTATAAAAAGTCACTTGTTATAAAAGACCAGGTGGAATCGAAAGCCACAGGGCATAAAAAAGCCCAACGCTGAGGCTGGGCTAATTCATTGAAACCTGTCGTTCCGCTTGGGTTTATACGTGGCTGACGAGGACCATACGGATCGCATCGAGTTGTAACTGGCTGCCATCCAGATAAGTGTTTAACTCTTGCATCTGATTACGCAGGTATTCCAATTCTTCCTCACGGATATTGGGGTTCACCGCCTTAAGTGACTCTAAGCGATCAAGCTCTGCACTCAGTTGCTGAGTCATTTTCTCTCTGGCTTGGACGACCATTTCATCGACAGCCACTTGAGCATATTCTTCACCCTTAGCAAATAACGGATGCAAAATAGGCTGAGATGCGGTGACTAATTTGCCGCCAATGTGACGATTCACCGCGCTTAATTGCTTATCAAAACTGGCGTAATTCACTTTAGCCGATAGATCGTTACCGTTTTTATCCAACAACACGCGAATGGGAGTGGGCGGTAAATAACGGTACAACTGGCTCGATTTAGGTGCTGAAGCATCGGCCATGTAGATGAGTTCTAAGAATAAGGTACCTGCTGGCAGGGCTTTATTCTTCAGAATGGCCACGCTGGTGGTACCGGTCTCTGAGCCAGTGATCAGATCTAAGCCCGTTTGCACTAATGGATGCTCTTGGGTGATGAGCGCAATATCATCGCGTGATAATGCGGTGTCACGATCAAAGGTCACTGTTACGCCATCTTCTGGCAAGCCAGGGTAGGTTGGGAACATCATGTGTTCACTCGGACGCAGAATGATCGAATTTTCACCTTTATCTTCTTGATCAACACCGATTATATCCCACAGGCGGATCACTGAGCCGATCAAATGCGTATCGCCGTCATTTTGGGCGAGGCGGTTGACGATTGCCAGTGCCTTCTCGCCGCCGTGTGAGTTAATTTCCAGCAGCTTATCGCGGCCTTGCTCCATCGTGCGCTTGAGTTCTTTATAACGACTTTGCGTATGATTCAGTAGGCTTGTCAGCTCGTCGCTGTCATCACCCACTAGCACGTTGAGCAGATCTTCGGCAAATTCACTGTACAGCACATGGCCACTGGGACAAGTGAGTTCAAAGGCATTTAGCCCTTGGTGATACCACTGCATCAAACGTTCTTGGGCGGTATCTTCAAGGTATGGCAAGTGAATTTGGATATCATTTTTCTGGCCGATACGGTCTAAACGACCGATGCGCTGTTCCAATAGATCGGGGTTTAGCGGCAGATCGAACAGCACTAAGTGACTGGCAAATTGGAAGTTACGTCCTTCGGAGCCAATTTCAGAGCAGATCAGCGCCTGTGCACCGCCTTCCTCTTGGGCAAAGTAAGCGCCAGCTTTATCGCGCTCGATAATCGACATGCCTTCGTGGAATACCGTGGCTTGAATCCCTTCGCGGGTGCGCAGGGCTTCTTCTAAGCTCAGGGCGGTTTCTGCTTGGCTGGCGATGATCAGCACTTTTTTGCTGCGGTGGGATTTTAAAAACTCGATTAACCAATCTACGCGTGGATCAAACTTCCACCAACTGGCGCTGTTATCTTCAAACTCTTGATACAGCTTTTCAGGGCTCAGGGCTTGCGCCGCTTTCGCCTCTAATGATTTGTGGCCACCCATCATGCCGCTGACACGTGCGGCGGTTTGATATTGCTCAGGCATAGTATGGGGATAAGCGTTAAAGAAGCGCTTTGGAAAGCCTTTTACCGATGCTCGGCTATTGCGGTACAACACGCGGCCAGTGCCATGGCGGTCGAGTAATTCTTGTAATAACTCGCTGCGGGCAGCTTGTTGCACCTCGCTATCTATGCCGTCGGCTTGGATTAAGCGAATACTTGGGTTGATGTCTTTCTCGCCCAGTAACTCAGTCAAGCTGTTGATGGCAGCATCGGGTAATTTAGCGTTGCCAGCCAAGGCTTCGGCGGCAATGGCGACGTCTTTATAGCTGTCTTCTTCGGCTAGGAAGGCATCGTAATCGTAGAAACGATCCGGATCGAGCAGACGCAAACGGGCGAAGTGACTCTCATGGCCAAGTTGATCTGGGGTTGCGGTTAGCAGCAAAACGCCGGGGATGACTTCGCTTAAGGCTTCAACGACTTTATAGGCGCGGCTCGGCGCTTCTTCGGTCCATTCTAAGTGGTGCGCTTCGTCAACCACTAACAGATCCCAATCGGCTTCGAGGGCTTGATCGAGGCGCTTCTTTTTACGCAGTAATTCGAGTGAACAAATCACTAACTGTTCTGTGTAGAAAGGATTGTCGTGATCGGCATAGGCTTCCACACAACGATCTTCATCGAATACAGAGAAACGCAGGTTAAAGCGGCGCAGCATTTCCACTAACCACTGATGGCGCAAAGTATCGGGCACGATAATCAGAATACGTTCGGCACGACCGGTCAGCAGCTGCTGGTGAATAATCAGACCCGCTTCAATGGTTTTACCTAAACCCACTTCATCGGCCAGCAGTACCCGCGGCGCATAGCGACGACCCACTTCATGGGCAATCCACATTTGATGCGGGATCAGTCCCACACGTGGACCTTGTAGACCCAGTAAATCCGATGAGGCCAGTGTGTGGCGTAGCATTTGGCACTGGTAGCGCACGCCAAAACGATCGAGGCGATCGATTTGGCCGGCGAATAAACGGTCTTGGGGTTTATTAAAGCGAATATTGTGGTTCAGCAGAGTTTCGCGCAGGGTAACTTGCTCGCCTGTCTCACTGTGAATGCCGTGATAAATCACTATTCCGTCTTTCTCGCTCAATTCACTGACCGCAAGGCTCCAGCCTTCATGGCTTTCAACCGAATCGCCGGGATTGTATATAACGCGTGTTAGAGGGGCTTCTGCTCGGGAGAACATGCGGTTCTCACCCGTGGCAGGGAATAAGACAGTGACCATACGGCCTTCTACTTGAACCACAGTTCCTAAGCCAAGCTCTGACTCGGTATCACTTATCCAACGTTGACCTAAGGCGAACGGCATCTTAAATTCTCATTTTTAGGCGGACTCTAACAAAGGGCGCGTATGTTATACCAATACTCGAGATATTTAAATCGCCCACTCACCCATTAGAGACTAATTCCCCTTGCGTGAGATTACAAATGGTACCCGCAATAAAAGGGTTGTGCCGTAGATGAAACCGTCATGCTAATGTCATGCTGCGGACTCTACACTGCTTCGAGTCTGTAAGGTAAACAATGGTTGCTGTATTGTTATCTCGTGAGTTCGGTGCCAATATCAACTTAAGGTTCAAGTTGAGTCAATCACGACCAACTTGAACCTTAAGCTCATTCTTTACCATATGCTTAGCCAGTAATAGGAGTTGAGATACTTTTATTGAGACTCAGGAGTTTGTTTAAACTTTAATGAAGCACTCTGGAGGCGCCATGGAACAAGACGACAGAAAGTTGTTTGTGCTGGATACCAATGTGTTACTACATGAACCTTTGGCGATCTATTCGTTTAAAGAGCACGATGTCGTCATTCCGATGACAGTGCTCGAAGAGTTGGACCAGATTAAAGATCGAAAGAGTGATGTCAGTCGAGATGCGCGTGTGGCTATCAGGGCATTGGAAGATACCCTCGGCGGTGAAACGACTCCAGAGCAGATTATCAACGGTGTCCCTTTACCCAGCCGTGAGGGCCACGCCGATGCGATAGGTTCGCTCTCAATCTTCCCTGATCACCTTGTTGATTTTACCTTAGGCGCACTGCCAGGAGATGGAAACGACAATCGCATTATCAACACCGCTCTACATCTGCAAAACCTGCATCATCCCCGCACTGTTGTGTTAGTCACCAAAGATATCAATATGCGCCTTAAAGCTAAGGGCGCGGGTATTCAATTGGTTGAAGATTATCGAACGGATCAGTTGATTGATGATATTCGCTTCCTCAGTAAAGGCTTTTACCAGTTCGAAGGTAATTTTTGGGAGCACTTGAACAAGGTATCTTCCGAGCGCCATGGTAGACACACAGTGCATCAAGTGCCGCTTAAAGACCTTGAAAACGATAACTTTTATACCAACCAATATCTTATCGATACAGAGTCTGATTTTTGCGCTCGAGTGATTGAGCGTACAGACACCCATTTGCATATTTTAGATTTAGGCCGTGAACGGCTTAAAAATCTTGAAGCGTGGGGCGTTAAACCTAAGAACGTCTACCAAGGTATGGCGCTACAAGCGCTGCTCGATCCCGATATCGACTTGGTGATCTTAACCGGCCCAGCAGGTTGCGGTAAAACCTTACTGGCTATGGCAGCGGCGTTGGAGTTGGTGGTCGAGCGCAATCGCTACGATAAAGTGATTGTGACTCGTAACACGCCTGAAATTGCCGAATCTATCGGCTTTTTACCGGGCACGGAGGAGGAGAAAATGATGCCGTGGCTGGCTGCCATTACCGACACGCTCGAAGTGCTGCATAAGAATGATGTGAATCCCACGGGCAGCATGAATTACATCATGGAGAAGGCCAACATTCAGTTTAAGTCGATCAACTTTATGCGTGGGCGGTCGATTCAAAACTCGATTGTATTGTTGGATGAATGCCAAAACCTCACCGCCTCGCAGATCAAAACCATGATCACCCGTATGGGCGAAGGTACAAAATTGATTTGTTGCGGTAATTTAGCGCAAATCGACTCTAATTACTTAACCGCAGTGACCTCAGGATTAACCTATATTGTTGAACGTTTTAAAGACTTTGACGGCAGTGCCAACGTGTATCTTCATGGCGTAGTACGTTCACGCTTAGCGGAATACGCGGAAGAGCATCTCTAAAGCCTGTTAGTTTAATTTAGGATAATAATTAAGGCCTCAGATATTGAGGTCTTAATTTTATGGAGTAGTCGATTTTTAATCGACTTATCAGTGGTATGAGCCAGCTTTATCTGACAATTATTTTATGTGATTGGCCGCTCCTTCCTGCTACTATATGGCGCTGATAGTTTTGCCGCCGTAGGCTAACATTAAGCGCTGCAATCAAGGGTAGTGGATGAAATCGAGTGAGCCTGATCTCCAGCTAAAATCGTCGATCCAAAAGAATTACAACCGTGCTGTATTTTATACGTACATCGGCGTTATCGTCATGTCGTTATTAACGGCATGGACCTCCTATGATAAACAGAAAACCCAGCAGGTTGAGCAGCGTGAAGAGCAGATTCAGCGCCATGTATTGCAAATTGATTTGTTACTTGAGTCGACTATTCGCGCGGTAAAAAGCTTACGAAATGTTGCTGTCGATCATTTACGCTTGGGTGAATTCGTGCGTAAAGACCGCTTACCTCAATACGGTAAATTCAACGAAAGTGGCCAATATTTTACCTTAGAACCCAGTTATGCTCAGAGTGGTGAGCCTTTTACCAACATGGGTAGGATTACTGGTGCGGGTTCCCTCTATGGCCGCAGTGATGCGTTCTATCAAGAGCTCGAAATGCTGTTTGAGTTGTCATTGTCATTCCCTGTCGCCAAAGAAGCCGCGCCGAAAGGCTCGGCGATTTATTATTTGTCCAAGAATCGGATAATGTCTTACTTCCCTTGGACTAATGACGATCTCCGTTTTAGGGACGAATTACTCAATAAGAAACAGTTCCAATACGCCACTCCTGCCATGAACCCCCAGCGCAGTTTATTTTGGAGCGAGGCATACGTCGACTCCACGGGCAAAGGTTTACTCACTACCCTCGGTGCGCCCATTTATTCCGATGATGAATTTATCGGCTCGATTAACTTAGATATGACGCTTGCTTCGTTAGCGCGGCAAATTCGGGTTTACTTTAAAATGCCGGGCACAGTAATTTTGCTCGATCAACAAAATAATATTTTATCCCACAGCGATTTTGATGGTACCGACATTAATCGGGTCTATCACATTAGCCAACGTATTCCTGCTGAGCTGCATTCTTTACCGGAGTCGGAGTTGTTCGATGCCCACGATGGCATGATTCGTAATGGTTATTACATTCACTCGGTTGCCCTACATAATGCACCTTGGCGATTACTGTATTTGCAGGATGAAGACGACCTATTTCAAGACTCGTGGGACAAATTGCAGCTGACCTTTATTTTGGTCGTTATCGCCCTGTCAGTGTTGGTGACGATAGTGCACTGGCAGACGCGTCGCTCTTTTGTGAGTCCTGCCTCGCGTTTGCTGTCGCATCTTGAAGGTTGCTCTCAGGAGCCGCGCAAACCCCCTGAGAAAATCACCCGTGGTTGGGAACCTTGGTTCTTGCTGGTGAGCCGGATTTTTGAAGAAAACAAACAATATACTCACCATCTTGCCGAGCAGAATAAGCGGCTCGATAAGTTAGTGGCGCGGCGTACTGAGCGCTTAAAAGAAACGACAGAGCGGCGTGAGCGCGAATATGCGCTACTGCGTTCCCTGCTTGACTCGATCCCAGAAGCGATTGTCTTTAAAGATAAAGAGGGCATCTATTTAGGCTGTAACAAGGCGGCCGAGCGTATGCTGGGTTATACCGAAAGCGAAATAATAGGCTTAACCTCTAAGGATTTAACGTCGTCGCAGATGGGGATACGTATTCGCGCCGAAGACGAACAAGTTTTGAGCAATCGTACGCCGCTGCGCTACCAAGAAAAGGTAGAGCTCGCGGGTAAACCTGTGTTACTCGATACCCTTAAATTGCCTTTCTACAACCGTCGAGGCGAGCTGCTGGGATTGATTGCCGTATGGCGTGATGTGACGCGGGAATACGAATCTGCTGAACAATTACGTCTATCCGAAGAGCGTTATCACTTGGCTATGGATGCGGTGGAAGATGGTTTATGGGATTGGTATTTAGACTCGGAACAGATCATTTGTAACCCTGCCTATTATTCTATGTTGGGGTATAAAACCAATGAATTCCCAGCCTTGGTTTCAACCATTGATGAGCTATTCCATCCCGATGATCGTATTCGTGTTGAGGAATACCGTGCTCAATATCTTGCGGATCCCGCCACTGCTTACGAAATCGAATTCCGTATGTTAGCTAAGAATGGGAGCTATCACTGGCTATTATCCCGTGGACGCGTGGTGGAGTTTACCTTTGAAGGTCAACCTAAGCGTATGCTTGGTACACATAAGGACATTACGCGGCAAAAAAGTAACGAAGTGGCGCTGCTGGAAGCGAAGCAAGATGCGGAACTGGCCAACCTTTACAAGAGTGAGTTTTTGGCCAATATGAGCCATGAAATCCGCACACCGATGAACGCCATTATCGGTATGTTACAGCTGGCACAGCGCACCTCGTTAACGGCGCAGCAAAAGGATTATCTTGAAAAAGCCGGTTTCTCGGCACAATCACTGCTGAGAATTATCAACGATATTCTCGATTTTTCTAAAATTGAGGCAGGGAAGTTGGAGCTCGAGAGGGTGCCATTTCCACTGGATAAAGTGCTCGATCACGCCCTGGATCTCAACGCACTTAAGGCACAAGAGCAGGGCGTTGAGCTACTTTTGTATGCACCTGTAACAGCAGGGTTAATTCTTAACGGCGATCCGCTGCGCTTAGGTCAAGTGCTGATTAACCTATTATCCAATGCGGTGAAATTTACCCCATCTGGCGAGATTGAGCTTGGCTGTGAAGATGTCGGCGAGCGAGACCATCGGATTACATTGAAGTTCTGGGTGCGTGATACCGGGATCGGGATTGGTCAAGATCAGCAGGATAAGTTATTTGATGCTTTCGCCCAGGCAGACGGTTCAACCACCCGTAAATACGGAGGCACCGGCTTAGGTTTATCTATCAGTAAGCATCTGGTGTCTATGATGGGGGGCAAGATGCAAGTGCAAAGTGAGCTTGGCGTTGGCAGTACTTTTAGCTTTACGATAAGTTTCGAAATTGCTGAAGCGGCTAAAGTTAAACCTTTAGTTGTGCCGAAAAAAATCAATAATTTACGTACGTTAGTGGTTGATGATAATCCGACGGCCCTGCAGATTTATTCGACGTTAATGCGTGATTTTCACTTCGAAGTCGATACCGCTGCTAGCGGTGCCGAAGCGCTTTACAAGTTGTCGCGGGCGCCAATAGATTTGTTATTACTCGACTGGATGATGCCCGAAATGGACGGTTGCGATGTGGTTAGCGCTATCGATACCATGGTCGCCGAAGGTCGGTTGGTTAAACGGCCCGTGATTATTATGATGACGGCCTATTCCGCAGAGCCCTTGCAGCATGAAGTCGATAGTGCCAGCGTGTTTGCCGTACTGCAAAAACCCTTCAAGGCATCGAGCCTATTCGATGAGATCATTGCCGCCTTTGCCGATGAGCCGAGATTACATGTGATTCAGCCTATGGTTGAAGTCCAAGTTGAAGACGGGGAGCACACGGGTCTTGTGTTGCTGGTGGAGGATAACTTTATCAACCAGCAAGTGGCCACCGAACTGCTTAAGAGTGCAGGCTACGAAGTGGTGTTAGCGAGTAATGGCCAGGTGGCGCTGGATATGATCGACTCGCGGCCGTTTGATGCTGTGTTGATGGATATTCAAATGCCAGTGATGGACGGGTTAACGGCCGCAAGAGCACTGCGTGAGCGTTTTAGTGCCGATGAATTGCCTATTATTGCGATGACGGCCCATGCCATGTCGGGGGACAGGGAAAAGAGTTTAGCGGCGGGGATGAATGCCCACATCACCAAACCCATAGTGCTCAACGAATTATTTGAAACATTAAATCACTGGATCAAACATAAGAACCAGCATCAGAATCGTTAATTTATTTGCTCTGGGCCAGTGATGGCCTCGCGTTATTTACTTTAAATCAATCGTTTGAGATAAGCAGGCATCAAAGAGTCCAATGACTTACTAAGGTAAATAACGCAGCCAGTCGAATCAGGAGGAAAGATGAAACCCCAAAGTGTAGCCTTAGCCTTGTCCATAGCGCTGTTAGGATTTTCCACTGTTACGGTCGCGGCCGCCGCGCCTAGCGCCAAGATGATTAAACAGAGTCAAAAGGCGAATGGATTTTTTAATCTCTATTATGAGGAATCCCAAGGGGAATTATACCTTGAGGTCAATCGCTTAAATCAGCCTTTCCTATTAGTCACCAGTTTGCCACAGGGCGTAGGATCAAACGATATTGGTCTCGATCGCGGTCAACTGGGTCAGACGCGGATGGTTCAGTTTGAGCGCCAAGGCCCCTATATTTTACTCAAGCAACTTAATAGCCGATATCGTGCTAATACCTCTGATGTCGCCGAGCAAAGAGCGGTCGCAGAGGCTTTTGCCAATTCGGTGTTGTGGCAGGGCAAAGTGATTGAGGGTAAGCCAGATTTGGTGGTGATTAACGATTTGGTACTCAATGATTTACACGGTGTGTCTTCCGTATTGCAGCAAACCGATCAGGGGCAGTATCGGCTCGATCTGAGCCGCTCAGTCATCTTACCTAAAGGAATTAAATCCTTTGAGAAAAATGCCGATGTGGATGTACAGCTCACCTTTAACAG
>JBOFUF010000470.1:0-4443 GCA_051652445.1 Shewanella sp. | reverse complement strand
CCCGAGCTTTTATCGCCAAGTGATGTTTACTGGTTCCATCGGTGCGGGGGAAGGATATATCCAAGGTCATTGGACTAGCCCTGATCTCACTAAAGTCGTGCAACTTTTTGCGCGTAATTTAGCTTTGCTGGATAAGATTGAAGCAAAATTTTCTTGGTTAACGGGCACCATAAACCGTGTGAAGCATGTGCTGAATCGTAACTCACAGGAGGGTTCAAAGCGTAATATTCTGGCCCACTACGATTTGGGTAATGCCATGTACCAGCAATTCCTTGACCGTGAAATGCTGTACTCAAGTGCACTTTATCCCAATGAGGAAGCGAGTTTACAAGAAGCACAGCTGTTTAAGCTAATGACTATCTGTGAGCAACTCGATTTACAGCCGGGTCAAACCTTACTTGAGATTGGTACTGGTTGGGGCGCGCTGGCTATTTATGCGGCGAAGCACTATGGCGTACACGTGACGACGACGACGATTTCAGATGCGCAATACGCCTATGCCAAAGCGCGCGTTGAAAGCGAAGGCCTGAGCGATAAAGTGACACTGCTGACCGAAGATTATCGCAATCTGACGGGGGAATACGACAGGGTTGTTTCTATTGAGATGATTGAAGCGGTAGGGCATGAGTATTTACCAGGCTTCTTTAAAAAGCTGGGATCACTGTTAAAACCCCATGGACGCATGCTGCTACAGGCAATAACGATTGCCGATCAACGTTACGACAGCTACCGCAAAAGTGTGGATTTTATTCAGCGCTATATTTTCCCTGGAGGCTGCTTACCCTCAGTGAGCCAAATGGTCGGTCACATTGCCAAACAGACAGATATGGTGGTCTGGTCGCTCAATGATATGGGGCTTGATTACGCTAAAACCTTAAAACATTGGCATGAAAATTTTGATAATGCGCTAGATGAAATCCAAACTTTAGGCTACGGCGAAGATTTTATCCGCATGTGGAAATTCTACCTAAGTTATTGTGAAGGTGGATTTTTAGAGCGCACCACAAGCACAGTGCATTTAGTTGCTGTGCGTCCTGACTATCGCATTGCTAGCCATCACTCTGCTCATGGAAATGTGATTGATTAAGACGCCAGTTGGGTAGAAATCGCTATTTTTATTCCTATGAGTCGCGTTGTGTATCGCGAAATAACAGTGAGGCAAAGATGAAGCACATGCTAGCTAATGCGCCGGTTGTTGATAAACATCAGGGTTTTATTATCTATAATGCGCTGAGTTTTCAGCTGGTGTGGTGGTCTTGCGTACTTTGGCTTAACAGCTCACTGTTGTTAACTATTCCTTTGTTATTCATTCACTTTATCCTGCTAGCTTCCTTAGGTAAGCCGGAGTATCGCAAAGTGGATTGGCTATTGATGCTCAAGGTTGCAGCCTTAGGCATTGGCGTAGATGCCGTACTCTGTGTTTTAGGGGTGTTTGAGTTTGCTCTTTTCCCTTGGTGGCTCGCCTGCCTCTGGCTACATTTTGCTTTGACCCTGAATCATAGCTTGGTGTTTATGCGCCGTTTACCGCTGCTATTTCAGGCGTTAATCGGCGGGATATTTGGCGCGTTAAGCTATCTGTCTGGCGCACAGTTTAATGCCGTCACTTTGCCCTATGACCATGTACTTTCTGCGGTGGTGTTATTTTTTGTGTGGCTGATCTTAATGCCACTTTTTGTCCAATTGGCCAGTCCCGATAGATTTAATCGAAATACCTAATCAAGTACTCAGGCTCGCTCTTTTAGTGTGTTTGGGTGTTAATGATTAAAAGACAAGCATTAACGCGGTGAAGTTGTCGTGACTTAATGGTGCCATTTTTCGTCAATACTGGTTGTAAAACCTAATGCTGTAAAACGTCATGTTGTAAAAACGAGGGATCTATGTCGTCAGTTCGCAATCGTTATCTTAGCCGAAACCTGCGGTTTTATTTTTTGAATTCCAGCGGGTTCAGTTTACTCGCGCTCAGTTTCTTGATGACACCTTTACAAGCAAAAGAGGTGAACACGTCTGGTTTTGATAACATCACTATCGATGTGAATGATAGCACTGATGTGACCCAGACATTGTTGGAAGTGGGGCGGGGGGAAATGGACTGGCTTTGGTTTAATTTGTACAAGGCAAAATTGATGACGCCCACTGGCCGTTATCAACAGGGGCAATATCCGTTAGTGTTAGATATTGAATATTATCGAGATATAGAGTCAGAGGATTTGCTCAAAGCAACAAAAGATCAATGGCAGCATCTAGCGTTTGCAGAAAATGATATCCAACGTTGGATGGGGTTGCTCAATGCGATTTGGCCTGATGTGAAGCAGGGTGACCATCTAAGTTTTAAGGTTATTGATGGCCAAACTAGTCTGTTTTTTGTTAATCAACAACCCCTAGATATGATCCATGATGCTAATTTTGCAGAGGCATTTCTCGCTATTTGGTTATCGAAACACACTAGTCGTCCGAATTTGCGGGCGCAATTACTCGGAGAAAAATCATGCGACTGTTAAGACGACTTATCGGCAAAAAATTATTTCTGGGTTTGGTCATCATAGGCTGCTTGTCGAGCTGTTCATCGGTAGAAGTCACAGATTATCAAGACACTCAACCGACACTGGTTTTGGAGTCATTCTTTAATGGCCCCTTAAAAGCGTCAGGGGTAGTGAATGATTTTAGTGGCAAAGTGATCCGCAAGTTCAATGTTATTTTAGACGCAAGTTGGCAGGGTAATGAAGGCGTTATTAATGAATGGTTTGTTTATGATGATGGTGAAACTCAAACGCGAGTGTGGCGGATTAAAGCCCTAGGAGAGGGACGGTATTCGGGAACAGCGGGGGATATTATTGGGACTGCTGAAGGACAATCCAGTGGCAGTGCGCTACGTTGGAAATACGATATGTTATTGCCTGTAGACGGGGAGGAATATCAAGTTCATTTTGATGATTGGATGTTTTTAGTGAATGACAACACCATTATCAATCAGAGCGACATTATTAAGTTTGGCATCACCGTCGCTAAGGTCACTTTAGTGATCCAAAAATAGGTGCTGTTAATGTTGCGCGGGTATAGGGTATAGACAGGTTAGCTTTAAAAAACAAAGTGATTGAGCGCATCGTAGCAAGCGCAATGGAGAATATTGGGCTTGCTACCTGTTACCCAAACCTAGCCTGCTTGGCGACTGTTATCTACCGATTTTTTGTCATAATATTCAAATGGAAACAGATTGCGAATTTTTTGTTGTACATTATCATTCACGTTGGCAGAAATATGCAAACGTACATCCCCTGATTTTTCAGCCCTAACAGCACAAGTGAGTTTTTCTGATTTAGCGATTTGGCGGCATTCCCGTTCAAACTTTTCGGGGATTTTGCCTTTATGTTGCGTCATACGACCATCTTTAAAATGCACCTCAAAAATAGTCAGACCTTTTTTGCCACCAAATATCAGTTTATAAATAAGAAATATACCTATAGCAACAAAAACGAGTTTGAAAATATCGGCAGTCATAATGCCTCCTATCTTATGTGTATAGAACAAAGATACTCCGGAGCGAGTTATGTTAACTGTGCGCTAACGCCCAATTTTAAACGGGTAATAACATCATTATCGTTTAGACTCAATTGGTAAGGGAAAAGTAACCCCTCAGTTACGGAAAACGCCATGTACTTATCAAATGCAGATTGTTGGTCATTATTGTGTGCCAAGCAAATCGATTTTATTGAAAAACGTGCTAGACCTATACCACGGGATGTCATTAAATAACGGCGAGATGCTGAAAGCTTAATCGTTTGTATAAGAAAGCAAAGTCACTCATTAGCGTGGCTTTTTCGTTTATAGGGTACAGGCGACTTAAGAGTGAGTCAGTTGCGTTGTGCTCTGCACCGATTTCAATTGTCAGATACAAATTTGAGATAAACAAAAAAACCACTCGATGAGTGGTTTTTTTGTTTATCTGGTGCCGGCACCAAGAGTCGAACTCGGGACCTACTGATTACAAGTCAGTTGCTCTACCAACTGAGCTATGCCGGCTGAACTTTTTACTGCAAAATAGTGGTGCCCGAACCCGGAATCGAACCAGGGACACGAGGATTTTCAATCCTCTGCTCTACCGACTGAGCTATTCGGGCAACTAAACTAAGCGTTAGTTAACTACTTCAAACCAATCCATAAAGACCTTGTTCGTTCGAAGTGCGCGTATAATATAGCGCTTGCTTTGGCTGTGCAAGCCCTTTTTAAACGACTGATTAACTATTGAACAAAATCAGAGGGTTTATTTGTTCCTGTTGTTTTAATCAACTTTTTAGTTGGAAAATACAGCATTGTTGACTCTGAACTTTAGAACTTGCTTGTGCTGTGTTTTAGACAACAGAATGATTACCTAAATAGTCACTGTACTTGAAGGGGTAGTGTCTGACTGAGAGCAGCGGGTGTTATCAAGCGCCTGCCAGTTGTGCT
>JBOFUF010000469.1:0-7194 GCA_051652445.1 Shewanella sp. | reverse complement strand
CCCAAGACACGGGGTTAATCTTGAGCCCTACACACTCAAGGCTTAAGCTGGGTAGCGGCTTCATTTGGGTCGCTGCAAACGAACAAAAACACCAACCAAGCTAATTTGCCAATAACACAGGATATCTATGCCCGCTAAGCTCCCTCTTTATCTTGTCGATGACGATGATGCCATTTTAGATTCGCTTGGCTTTATGCTTAGGCAGTTTGGCTACCAAGTGCAAACCTTTAATAATGGCAGTGACTTTCTCAAACAGTGTCCACTCTCAGAGGCAGGTTGCGTGATTTTAGACAGCCGAATGCCTGAAATTACAGGCCAAGAAGTGCAACAAAAACTGTTGGAAAACCACAGCCCCCTAGGCGTGATATTTTTAACGGGTCATGGTGATTTGCCAATGGCATTAAGCGCCTTTCGTAAGGGAGCGTGCGACTTTTTTCAAAAACCGGTCTCTGGCAAAGCATTAGTGCAAGCAATTGAAAAAGCACAGCGCGAGAGTCAAGTGGCCTTCGAGCAGCAAAACTTACAACATAAGTTTGATCAACTCACCGAGCGAGAGCAGCAAGTATTAGCCCACGTGATCCAAGGCATGACTAACAAGCAAATCTCGGAGGCGATGTTTTTATCCCTGCGCACCATTGAAGTGCACCGTGCCAAAATCATGAAAAAACTCGAAGTGAATAATATGGCCGAATTAGTACAGCATCTCGCCAACCTAAACACTCCTATTTAACCTATCGATTCGATTAGCATTAACCGGACTAGTTTGCTACCTTTCATCTCTATAACTTACTCAAAAAAACAGACTAAATGAGCAACTTCACCGTCAAACCTAGTTATGTCTCGCTGTTCAATTGCATTGGTCCTGAATGCGAAGATAGTTGCTGTAATGACTGGACAATAAGCTTCGATAAAAAAAGTTATAAAAATACCATTAATCATCCACAGCTCGCTAGCATTGCAAAGATTGCATTTGTAGAAATAAAAACAGATGCAACTGATTGGGCTAACGTAAAGCTAAATCCACAAGGAGCATGCCCATTCGTTAACGAGCACAAACTTTGCGATATCCATGCAAAAGCAGGCGAGCAAGCATTGAGTCACACTTGTAAGACCTACCCAAGAATCCACAAAGTGTTAGGTGGCAATAAATATGAAAGCCTCTATTTATCTTGCCCTGAAGTGGCTCGCTTAGTGCTATTCAATTCTAACCCTTTCGAATTTGATGCAAAGCTCAGCGGTGTAAAACACGCTGGAGCACCTAGCCCTATATGGTTAGAAAAAACCTATGAATACAGTTTAGAGCTGTTAGTCAGTATGCAACTGGATTGGCAGCAAGCGCTCCTTGCTATAGGGCTATTAATTAAGGTTAGCGATCAAGTCCGACAGAACATCCTGCCCGTTACTGACTTAGATAAACGTTTTGAACAATTAATCGCATTAGCCCGCTGCGGAACACTCACTGAACAATACCAAAAATTCCCCTATACACAACAGCCGCAAATGCATGCATTTGTGTCGGTACACAATGCCTTATGCCAATCCCACTCGAGAAGTGAGAGACCTAGGTTTACATCACTGAATCAAGCGATTGATTTATTGTGTAATGAAGCAAATGGATTTCAAATTGATGGGTTAAATAAGGCCTGGGACGAGTATGCTATACCTGCACTGGTTAACTACTCAGATCTTTTTGATCGCTACATTTTATACTCTATCTATCATCATCATTTTCCATTATTAGACACCCACCAACCTTGGGCAGCGTTCCGTTTACTGGTACTCGATTGCTTTATGATCCGTTGCTACCTATCAGCAGTAGCCTTTAAAAACAAAGGATTATCAGAAAATGATATCGTGATGTGCTTTCAAATTTACCAAGTCGTCCGTCAACACCAACGTAAATTTTCAGACTCTATAGACAAGATATTGCAAGATTGTGGCATTGACAGCATTCCAGCAGCCATTAGTCTTTTAAAAACAAAAAACTAAACGTATAAACAGCATCACAATAGTCAGCAGAGAACACGACAGCGAAGCAATACAACAGGTATTGATCTTCACTCTGCAATATAGGTTTACGCTATCGTGTGGGCTGAGTGATAACAAATTCATCCGACCTGCGACAAGCTGTCGCAGTGTGTGCATTTGGCTTTGATAAATATGGTATCTTCCCCCACCATCACACCATAGGTTCTTTCCTCGAAATCACACCCACGATAATAATTGAGGAATAAAGAATGGCTTGCCATCTTGCTGCAGAACCATGTAAAAACAATGGCAATTAACTTCATCCGTTCAATGACTTACTGATTAAAATCAAAGTTCAGTTAGAATGTTGCCCGCTAACGGATAGGAGAGCAATATGAGTCGTTTGCAGTCATTGAAGGGTTTTACATTAATTGAGCTGGTTTGGTCATTATCATCCTTGGGATCTTGAATACTATCCTTTAGATGACCGCACTATTGTAGTGTCGCTCCACGTAGTGACGATCCTCACTTTCCCAATAAGCGCTTATTTTTATGGCTAAAGGGGCGCGAAAGATCGCAAACTCCTTTGGCATTTGCGGCGATCACTTGAATTATTGTCATCCATCCCCATATATATCCCATCATCACCGCAACGTTTGCTGCGGGCCAGAAGAGGATTTATTGTGACCACTATCGTATCAGTTCGCCGTAATAATCAAGTCGTCATCGCCGGCGATGGCCAAGTCTCCCTAGGCAATACCGTCATGAAAGGTAACGCCAAAAAAGTGCGGCGCTTATATCACAACAAGGTATTGGCCGGTTTTGCAGGCGGCACCGCCGATGCTTTCACCCTATTTGAGCGTTTTGAAGCCAAACTCGAAATGCACCAAGGCCACTTATTACGCTCTGCCGTTGAGCTCGCCAAAGATTGGCGTACCGATCGGATGCTGCGCAAACTCGAAGCTATGCTGGTCGTCGCGGATGCTGAATCATCGCTCATCATCACTGGCAACGGTGATGTCGTGCAGCCAGAATATGACCTAGTCGCCATTGGCTCAGGCGGTAATTATGCTCAAGCGGCAGCGCTTGCCTTACTGCAAAACACTGAGCTTTCAGCCCTAGAAATCGCCGAAAAATCCTTGACGATTGCAGGCAACATTTGCGTATTTACCAATCAATTCAAAACGATTGAAGAACTCAATTACTAAACAGCCCGTGAGGAATATGATGTCTGAAATGACCCCCCGTGAGATTGTCCACGAGCTGGATGCACACATTATTGGCCAACAAAAGGCCAAACGCTCTGTTGCTGTCGCCCTGCGTAACCGCTGGCGCCGCATGCAACTTGACGCGGATTTTCGTCAAGAAGTGACCCCAAAAAATATCCTGATGATTGGCCCCACCGGCGTCGGTAAAACTGAAATTGCCCGCCGTTTAGCCAAGCTGGCCAACGCGCCTTTTATCAAGGTCGAAGCGACTAAATACACAGAAGTGGGTTATGTCGGTAAAGAAGTCGAACAAATCATCCGCGATTTGACCGATATCGCCATCAAGCTGACCCGTGAACAGCAAATGGGCAAGTGTCGCCAACGCGCTGAAGAAAATGCCGAAGAGCGCATTCTCGATGCCCTGTTGCCTAAGCCGAAAAACGACTGGGAAAGCACTGAAACCGATTCCAACTCAAACACCCGTCAAGTCTTCCGCAAAAAGCTACGCGAAGGCCAATTAGACGATAAAGAAATCGATATCGATGTGGCACAGCCACAGGTCGGCGTCGAAATCATGTCGCCTCCAGGCATGGAAGAAATGACTAACCAGCTGCAAAGCCTGTTTAAAAACATGGGCCAAGCACCGGCAAAACGTCGCAAGATGAAGATCAAAGAAGCGGTTAAGCTATTGATTGAAGAAGAAGCGGCAAAACTGGTCAATCAAGAAGATTTAAAAGAACAAGCGATTGAAATGGTTGAGCAGCACGGCATAGTGTTCCTCGACGAAATCGACAAAATCTGTAAGCGTGGCGAAACCTCAGGCCCAGACGTTTCCCGTGAAGGTGTGCAACGTGACTTACTGCCACTCATCGAAGGCTGCACTGTCACCACAAAACACGGCATGGTTAAAACCGACCACATACTGTTTATCGCCTCGGGCGCATTCCAGATGTCTAAACCGTCGGACTTAATTCCTGAATTACAGGGGCGTTTGCCTATTCGTGTCGAGTTAGATGCGCTATCAGCCAATGATTTTAAACGCATTTTGACCGAGCCACACGCCTCATTAACCGAGCAATATATCGCACTGATGGGCACAGAAGGCGTAAAGGTTGAGTTCACCGAATCGGGTATCGACAGCATCGCCAAAGCCGCATGGCAAGTAAACGAGCGCACAGAAAACATCGGTGCTCGCCGCCTACACACAGTGATGGAAAAGCTAATGGAAGATATCTCCTACGAGGCATCGGAAAAATCGGGCTCCGCCTTTGTTATCGACGCCGACTATGTCAGCGCCCACTTAGATAACTTAGTCCAAGACGAAGATCTCAGCCGCTTTATCCTCTAGTCCGGCCCCCTATTATGCGCCAAGCCCTCGTGACTTGGCGCATAATGGCGATGCCATGCAAAAGAGTGACTCAACCGAAAAAGCCTGCCTAAAACTAAGGCATACTCTTTGTATCCTTAGTCGATAAAGATTACATTGAACAGGCATTATTTTTATGAGCCGTTTCTTATCCCTCGCTTTACAGGTAGCCAAACTATGACCACTGCAACGCCTAATGTGACCGATCTCAAACTGAAACGTAAATCACGCCTTCTAGAAATCAGTTTCGACAATGGTGAGCAATATCAACTCAGCTGCGAGATGCTCAGAGTTTACTCACCCTCGGCAGAAGTGCATGGTCACGGCAATCCAAAGCTCGTTACCCACAAAAAAAACGTCAATATCAGCGCCATTGAACCCGTGGGTAATTACGCAGTAAAAATTGTCTTTGATGACGGCCACGACACAGGCCTATTCTCATGGCAGGTGCTTTATAATCTTGCCAGGCACCAAGTGGAATTATGGGAAAACTATCTCGCCCGCCTACGCGCCGAAAAAGCCTCGCGCGAACCGCTGATCGCGATGAATATTAAATATAATTAAAACGTTAGATCAAGGAGGCTATTCGCATAGCCAATGATATGCAACACCCCCCTGCAAGCTCAATAACGTCATAAAATACAACGCAATGGGCTTTTAAAGGGAAGGTACTAGGCTTGTTGATTGCGCTCGGAATGCTTGCGGTGAAGTACCTCAAGCAGTTCATCTTCAAGCTCGAAACGAGTTTCCATATTATGGGCAAGTTTAGACAAGTCTTTATCGAGCTGATATAACACTAAGTCATCTTGAGTTTCAGCATATTTGTCGCTGAAGTCTAATGCTGCATTCGTCGTTGGCGTTATCTTTGGTAACACTTGTTGTGCTAACGTTTTACTCGACTCGCCATACTCACTACAGGCATTGACCACTTTGTCATAAACTTCGAAATGCCCTTCTGACACATAATCGACTAATAAATCACAGAACGATTTTACGTGTTCAAAAGAGGGAAGAGACTTTTCTGATTTAGCATAAGGAGGAAGTCCGGCAATTTGGCAGTAATGCACTAACAATTTACGACGATTTTTTAGCCATTGATCAATAAGCTTATTTGAACCGCCCCACTTTTGTTCTGCTTTTTCGAGTTCTCTCAACATAATGCATTCCCTATTAGTGCCAGTACATTACTCTAATGTAGGGTCAAGTGGCTAATCGATCAACTCTTTTCATGCAAATTTACGAGAATCTCCAAATCGACAAACCCGCAGTTTCTATCAAAAATGCAAATAAAAAGCCCAACGATAGAACCCTATCGTTGGGCGAGTAAAGTCTATAGCAGGCTCGATACGACGAGCTTCTTGATTGTTCTTGCTAGCGCAGACTTTTTATACCAAAGGCAGAGAACCCGTGCAACTATTTTCTACCTTTTTGTGACATTGTTACCAATAAATAAGCAATATGTTGTCTAGATAACGTATTTCAGTGAATGAGGTCGAATCCACGCCAACGATGGGGAATAGCTCACATAAACTTACACATAAAGGTTACATTATCTACGTAAATGCTAAACTACCGCCCCAGCGGATATCAATAGGATTAGGAATAAAGCCCAATGGTAGAATTAAAAAATGATCGTTATTTACGCGCCCTACTAAAACAGCCTGTCGATGTGACTCCTGTGTGGATGATGCGTCAAGCTGGCCGTTACCTCCCTGAATATAAAGCAACTCGCGCGCAAGCGGGTGATTTTATGTCTTTATGCAAAAATCATGATCTAGCCTGTGAAGTGACACTGCAGCCGTTACGTCGTTACGATCTTGATGCGGCTATTTTATTTTCCGATATTCTGACTGTACCTGATGCTATGGGCTTAGGTTTATATTTTGAAACAGGTGAAGGCCCACGTTTCGAGCGCCCAACAGATACTATTGATGCGATTAAAAAACTATCAATTCCAGATCCAGAAGATGAGCTTGGCTATGTCATGAAAGCCGTGAGCACTATTCGTCGTGAACTTAATGGCGCTGTACCGCTAATTGGTTTCTCAGGCTCACCCTGGACACTAGCCACTTATATGGTTGAAGGCGGCTCAAGCAAAACCTTCGAAAAAATCAAAAAAATGGCTTACGCTGAGCCAATGGCGCTACACATGCTATTAGAC
This sequence comes from Shewanella sp., assembly GCA_051652445.1. Lineage (GTDB taxonomy): Bacteria > Pseudomonadota > Gammaproteobacteria > Enterobacterales > Shewanellaceae > Shewanella. The sequence continues at coordinate 491 of JBOFUF010000469.1, read as the reverse complement.
AAGCTAGCCGATGCGGTCATCCTATACTTAAATGCCCAAGTCGCTAATGGCGCGCAATCTTTGATGATCTTTGACTCATGGGGTGGCGCATTATCACACTCGGCTTACCGTGAATTTTCACTGCGTTATATGCAAAAGATTGTTGACGGACTAACGCGCTTTGCCGAAGGTCGTAAAGTACCTGTCACTTTGTTCACTAAAGGCGGCGGCTTGTGGTTAGAAGCAATGGCGGAAACAGGCTGCGATGCATTAGGCTTAGATTGGACGGTAGACATTGCCGATGCTCGTCGTCGCGTTGGCCATAAAGTCGCTTTGCAGGGCAACATGGACCCATCAATGCTATACGCACCTATTCCTCGTATTGAAGAAGAAGTGGGCCATATTTTAGCGGGTTATGGTGAAGGTACAGGCCACGTATTTAACCTAGGCCATGGCATTCATCAGCATGTAGATCCAGAACATGCTGGCGCCTTTATCAAGGCCGTTCATGC
>JBOFUF010000468.1:0-4821 GCA_051652445.1 Shewanella sp. | reverse complement strand
AAAACACACTAGACGACCGGTCTAATTTAATTTATCCTCAATCCTATGAAAATTGAAACTCAATCCACTCGCCAGCACATTCTCGATATCGGCTACAAGCTTATCGTACGCAAAGGCTTCTCCAGCGTCGGCTTATCGCTACTGCTACAGGCGGCTGAAGTACCTAAAGGCTCGTTTTATCACTACTTCAAATCCAAAGAACAATTTGGTGAAGCGCTGATTACTGATTATTTTGAAAAATATCAATTAGATTTAGACGCATTGTTTAATGACTCTACACTGACGGGCTATCAACGCTTAATGCAGTACTGGCAACAATGGTTGCAGGTGCAAGCCGATGGCTGCGTAGACCAAAAGTGTCTAGTGGTGAAACTCAGCGCCGAAGTGGCCGATTTATCCGAAGCCATGCGTGTTGCCTTACTTAAAGGTTCCTCCGGCATCATAGACAGGCTGACCACTTGCGTTCAAGTTGGCATAAACGACAGCTCAATCGCCCAGCAAGATCCGCAATCGACCGCTGAAATGTTGTATCACATGTGGTTAGGTGCCAGTTTAATGAACAAGTTAGGCCACAGCGCTGCGGCACTCGAACGCGCACTGGTGACGACTAAAGCCATTTTAAAACCTAAAACCACGCTTTGACGTAAACCGAATCAAACGCTATGCACTGATAGGGTCCAATCAATGATGGTTGAAAAATACATTTTCACGCCCCAGAATTAGACGACTGGTCTACTAATTTGAAAGGCGATCAATTAACGCAGATTATATAAAGTCATAATAGGGATAAAATTATTCATGCTAAATTTTAACTATTTCAACCCGACCCGCATCCGTTTTGGTAAAGACACTATCGCTGAAATCGACGCCTTAGTACCAAGCGATGCTAAAGTGATGATTCTCTTTGGTGGCAGCAGCGCCAGAAAAACGGGCACATTAGCTGAAGTCAAACAATCATTGGGCAATCGTGTTGTCGTTGAGTTCGATGGCATTGAGCCAAACCCAACCTATGAAACCTTAATGAAAGCCGTTGCCCAAGTGCGCGAACAGCATATCGACTTCCTCCTTGCCGTTGGTGGCGGCTCGGTTATCGATGGCACTAAATTTGTTGCAGCTGCAGCAGTATTCGAAGGTGAACCTTGGGACATTCTCACGAGCTGGGGCGCAAAAGTGACGCAAGCGATGCCTTTTGGTTCAGTATTAACCTTACCTGCGACCGGTTCCGAAATGAACAATGCTAGCGTAGTGACCCGCAAATCACTGCAAGCTAAGCTGCCCTTCCGTAATGATTTGGTTTACCCACAATTCTCAATACTTGACCCAACAAAAACCTTCACCCTACCAGAACGTCAAGTCGCTAACGGTGTCGTCGATGCTTTTGTACATATCACCGAGCAATACCTCACTTACCCCGTTAACGCACCTGTGCAGGACAGATTTGCCGAAGGTCTATTGCAAACTTTAATTGAGCTTGGTCCACAAGTGCTCGCTCAACCGAAAGACTATGATATTCGCGCGAACTTAATGTGGGTTGCCACTATGGCGCTCAACGGCACGATTGGTGTCGGCGTTCCCCACGATTGGGCAAGCCATATGATTGGCCATGAACTGACTGCCCTTTACGATATCGACCATGCCCGTACACTGGCGATTGTGCTGCCAGCCCTACTGCAATGTACAAAAGAGGCTAAACGCGAAAAATTACTCCAGTACGCTGAGCGAGTGTGGCACATCAACACAGGCACGGATAATGAGCGTATCGATACCGCCATTGCAAAAACCAAGGCGTTCTTCGAAGCCATGGGCATAGCGACACATTTATCTGCCTATGATCTCGATGCCAGTCACGTTGATACTGTCGTTAAACAGCTTGAATTGCACGGCATGGTCGCGCTGGGTGAGCACAGTAATATTGACCCGGCAATGAGTCGTCGTATTTTGACCTTAGCCCTATAGCGTCAAACGGTATCCCTACTGAACTAAATCCATGGCTCGCACGTATTAGGCTGATAAACTTAGATAAAGGCATGAAAATGAACATATTAATAGTACTCACCTCACACGATAAACTCGGCGATACTGGTTTAAAAACCGGCTTTTGGCTCGAAGAATTTGCTTCACCTTTTTATGAGTTTAAAGATAAAGGGTTCAACATTACCTTAGCCTCACCACTGGGCGGTCAGCCACCGCTCGACCCTAAAAGCGATGAGCCAGACTTTCAGACAGAAGCCACAGTGCGCTTTAGCAAAGATGCAGAGGCTCAAGCACTACTCGCGAATACCACTCGCTTAAGTGAAATTAACGCAGCGGATTATGATGCGGTTTTCTATCCGGGCGGCCACGGCCCACTGTGGGATCTTGCCGAAGATAAACATTCTATCGCCTTGATTGAACAGTTTTATCAAGCCAACAAACCCCTAGGGCTTGTCTGCCATGCGCCAGCGACACTGCTGCACCCTAAAACCAGTGATAACAAGCCATTGGTCAGCGGCAAGCGCGTTACCAGCTTCAGTAATTCAGAAGAAGAAGCCGTGCAACTCACTCATGTCGTGCCATTTTTGGTTGAAGACATGCTGCAGAAAAATGGTGGCAATTATGTCAAAGGTGATGATTGGACAAGCTTTGTCGTCGCAGATGCGCATTTAATCACCGGCCAGAATCCAGCATCATCCGCAGCCGTTGCCCAGGCCATTATTGCTCAACTGAACGCCAGAGACTAAACGATAAATACCCTAGATTGAGCTTGGAATAAATAAAGATAAGCGCACAAATGTGCTAAATGCATGAAAAAAAGCTATCGCACTATAATGGTGCGATAGCATCAAGTGTACTCTCACTGTCCAAAGGGATGCCCATGATCACCTTGCACCATCTCAATAAATCACGATCTAAACGTATCATCTGGTTACTAGAAGAACTCAATCAACCTTATCAAATTAAACGTTATCAGCGTGATAGTCAGACGTTTCTCGCACCACCCGAACTCAAGCAAATTCATCCGTTAGGCAAATCACCTGTGATTGAAATGGACGGTCAAGTGATCGCCGAGTCAGGTGCAATCACCGAATATCTGATTGAAAAATATGCAGCCAATACCTTGGCGCCAGCAAGAGACAGCGCTGACTATGTCGATTATCTGCAATGGCTACACTTTGCCGAAAGCTCAGCCATGCTGCCTTTGTTGCTGCGTATGTTCGTGCAAAAGGACGGCTGTAAAACCAACTTCCTTGAAGATTATGCGGCGATAGAAGTCAGTAAGATTAGCCATTACTTCAATGAGATGTTAGCCGATAAAACCTATCTTGTTGCAGACAAGCTCACGGGTGCGGATATCATGATGTCCTTCGTGGTAGAGCTACTGGCTAACAGTGGCGATCTCGCGAAATTTGAACACATTGAACGCTATGCCACTAAACTATCCCAAAATGCCGCTTGGGTTAAGGCTTGTGAGATCGAAAAACAACTCGACGCAAGCCTGTAATTGATCGAATTCGGGTACATGCTAGTGCCAGAACTTAGCCTAATTCATCCAGCTCGGTTTCTGCCTCCCCGTTTTCTGTCGACTTTATGGCTTATCCGTGGCGACACGCCTTAACCATTTAGCACAACAAACACCATGATTTTTGATGTAAAACAGTCTAATCTTGATCAACTCTATCTCAAGGCTACAGGGGCTTTAGTATGCGCTCACTCCCACTCATCGGCTTAATGCTATTTAGCATGCTAGCCCAAGCAACGGTTTATAAATGGGTCGATAAAGATGGCAAAGTCCATTATTCCGATGAGCCACAGCCCAACGCCCAAATTGTAGAGCTAAAAGATAAGACCTTAAATCAAATCACCCTTCCCCCACCCAAAGCAGACTTAAACCACTCAAATCACGTCATTGGATCCGTTCCATATCAAGTCAATATCACCTCGCCGACCGAAGAGGAAACCGTCAGAGATAATAATGGCGATTTTGAAGTGATTACGACCATTACCCCTGAGCTAAAAAGCCAATATTTAATGGCTATTAAAGTCAATGGCAAACTCATTGGTCAGCCGCAAATTGGCGGCACATTCAAACTTAAAAATATAGATAGAGGTGAACACATACTGGTTGTAGACGCCATGACTCAAAACGGCAAAGTCTTTGCATCAAGTTCACCAAGAAAGATATTTCTTCATCAAGCGGCGCTAAATCCATTACCAAAAAAACAACCAAAATCAAATTAAATCATTATATAGCAATGACTTAAATTATACCTAGCACGAAAGACGTTTGATGAAAGTGCGTTGCAGCTTGCACCAGATTGGTGCACCATAGTGGTGCAACCTTATTTCTAGGAACGGTCGATGGACAAAGAGACACTACTCAATCATTTAGTTACCGCTGTACTTGTCATCGATAAGGATCTCAAGCCTTGCTATGCCAACGCAGCAGCAGAGCAATTATTAGCCGTGAGTAGTCATAGACTCATAGAGCAAGCCTTGCCTGAGCATTATCAACTCCTCGGTGTCGACGCCCAGCTATTAATGGATGCAGTAAAAGCCAGCCAAGGCTTAACGGTCAATACTGCAGCCCTCATCACGCTCGATGGCCAACATCATACCGTTGATTTAACGCTTATTCCCCTCGATGATGAGGCAGAGCTCAGCCTGCTTGAACTGCGCCAAGTCGACCAACAAAGACGCATTCATCAACAACTAAGCCAAGATGCGCAACAACAAGCGGCGCAGTTTTTAGTGCGCAACTTAGCCCATGAAATAAAAAATCCATTAGGTGGCCTACGTGGCGCAGCTCAGCTGTTATCACGGGAGTTGGATGATCCGGCATTG
>JBOFUF010000467.1:0-3247 GCA_051652445.1 Shewanella sp. | reverse complement strand
AAGCCCCGCTCGCCTGCAAGAATGGAAACAAAAACACGCTACGGTAACTGACTTTATTATCCGCGCTTATCAAGCTGATATTGTCATGGCGGCAGAAGCCTATGGTAATGAGCCCAGTGTACTTGGCGGCGTAAATGTGAAAAATTTCATGGCTACCGATGACTTTGTGTTAGCTAATGGCGAACACTTGTTTAAGCAAGGCGTGATCATGAATGGCGATCTGGCCAACATTAGCGATGTTAATCCTGATTTAATCGCTGAAGATGTCACTCATGCTTGGTATAGCGCTGATGCGCCGCAACATCCCTATGAAGGTACAACCATACCTAATTACACCGGATTTGTTGAGCGTGAGACCGTATACGGTAAGCTACCTACACTGGATGGTGACGGCAAATATTCTTGGGTGAAATCGCCTCGTTACCAAGGCGAACCGATGGAAGTTGGACCGCTTGCTTGCTTGTTAGTCAACTACGCTCGTGGTAATACCGTGGTGGTTGATGCCGTCAATGGCTTATTAGCTCGCACAGGCTTACCGGTAGAAGCACTGTTTACCACTTTAGGTCGTACGGCTGCACGAATGTTACAGACCGTCATTGTGGCTCAGGAAGGCTTAAAAACCTTTGACGCCCTACTGATCAATATCAAGTCAGACGAAACGACCTTTGTGAAACCTCATTTTGACGCAGACAAGGAATACGTAGGTCACAGTATGATCGAAGCGCCGCGCGGATTATTAAGCCACTGGATCCGCATTAAAAATGGTGTAATCGAGAATTATCAAGCTGTTGTGCCAACGACTTGGAACGCAGGCCCTGTGGATGCTAACGGCAAAATGGGTCCCTACGAGGCATCGCTCATTGGCTTAAAATTGGAAGATCCTACTAAGCCACTTGAGGTGATACGCATTATTCACTCTTTAGACCCTTGTATGGCGTGTGCTGTACACGTTATGGATTTCAAAGGTCAAGAATTGAGTGAGTTCCGTGTTAGCCCCAATGGTCAATAATCGAGGAAGGGAGCGCATTATGAACCATTCTGCAACCCACGTTCGGAAACTGATTTTTAGTCCGGCTATTCGGATTTTTCACTGGCTCAGGGCACTGTCAATTCTGGTGCTGGTGATCACTGGATTCTATATTGCTTGGCCGTTTCTTGCCACGCCCGAAAGTTCAGACGTACTGGTACAAGGCTGGATCCGCTTCGCGCATCTGATCTTCGGTTTTGTGCTAACCGCCATCACCTTAGTGCGCTTCTATCTGTATTTTTTCAGTCGAAGTGATATCGAACGGCGTTCGTTTCGTGACGTCATGAGCCTTAAAAGTTGGATTGCGCAACTGAAATCTTATTTGTGGATGGGTCATTTACACAAAGCAGGTGTCTATGGGCCGTTACAATTTGTGACTTATGTCGCGATTTCTCTAGTTGCTCTAGTGATTTGTATTACAGGCCTTATTTTATATGCCAATGTGTACCACCAAGGTTTAGGTGGTCTGCTATGGGGTAGCTCAGCTTGGATCACCGCACAAATGGGCGGGTTGGCGCAAGTTAGAATTTGGCACCACTACCTCACTTGGGCATTTGTTATTTTTACGGTAATCCATGTCTATATGGCGGTTTGGTCAGGGATACGTTTCAAACATAACTCAGTTGACTCAATCGTTTCTGGCTACGACTACTCCAAGCCAGACTCACACCACTAGGAGTCCAATGAAGATATTGCTACTCGGTATTGGCAATGTCCTGTACGCCGATGAAGGCATCGGCGTACATTTTGTCAATTACATAGCTGATAATTATCAGTTTACCCATGAGTCTCACCAGCTAACGCTGCTCGACGGCGGCACCTTGGCTCAGGGACTTATCCCTATTATTTGCCAATACGATTATTTAATCGTCGTCGATACGGTTAACGCCAATGGCGTAGAAGCCGGCGAAGTCTACTTTTTCGATTTTGATAAAGCGCCGAAGGAAATCGACTGGCAAGGCAGCGCCCATGAAGTGGAAATGCTGCAAACCCTCAATATGATGGAGATGGTTGGCGACAGGCCTAAGACCTTTGTGCTGGGCGTCACCCCAATCGTGCTCGAACCTATGGTGCTTGGCTTAACCCCTAAAGTCGCATCCGCCGTCCCTTTGATGGAGCGCACCCTGTTATCCCACTTAGCCACCCTTGGGTTCACGGCGACGCGTGTTGCTGATCATAGTATCGACTCGCTGATCCCTGACTCTTATAAACGGGGTGTGACTACTGATGAAAGTAAATAGAAGATGAAAGTAAATAGAAAATGAAAAACATCAGATTTGATTTTACCTGTTCACGTCAAGTGCCTTTGTACGCACATTTATGTAATCAATATCTAAATTACGATGCACTGAACATCAGCATAGGCTGTGATGGTCAAGATGAATTTGGCCAGCAAAGCTATTTTATTGAAGCCCAAGGCGAGCAGACTCAACTCGAACAGCTGGCCGATGCCATTGCCGCGGACTTTTTAATTTCCGTGTGGTTGATTGATTCAGGCATTAAAGCCATCGACGAACCCCAAGGCAGTAAAACCTTACTGCCCTACTCACAGTCTGACTCAAGCCCTGCCATAACGCCTTTTTGCCAGCTATGTTATCCATTGATTGGCGATAATCAGTCGGCGAAATTTGGCATGCTAGATTTAGCCTGCCCTTGCTGCAAGGGCGAAACACAATTAACGTCCGCGCAAAAAGCGTTAACCTTGTCAGATATAAAAGCCATGGCACAGGGGCTGCTGACACAAGGCCCGCTGACAGTAGCGGCCGCCGATGATCTGCAACTCAGCCTAACCCCGTTTGAGCTGCCCTTAGGCGAGCGGCCACAGCTACTAATTTGTAATCCTAATACGCTGAACGCCCATTTTTGCCTAAACGATGCGCAAGTGCTCGCGTTGTCCAGTATTGAAAAGCCGCTTATCTGCGCCAGACCCACGCAAGAGCACGATAAACTCAGTGCGCCGCTGTACGACATTTGCTTTGCCTACAGCCGAGTGGTGTTAGTGCTCGCTGAAGTATTGCGACAAAAAGGAGTCGATTGGGTTTATATTCAAGGGCCGCATAATAGGCCGAAACTCGCCTGGGTTGATGGCGCTTGGGCACAAATTACGAGCAAAGATTTAGGCTTTACCCATACTCAAACCCAGCACTTTATCGCCCCTGAACCCTTAAGGGAAAAGATCAGTCTTCACGGTTATCAAGCCCAATGGCAAGCAGTGAAACG
>JBOFUF010000466.1:0-2293 GCA_051652445.1 Shewanella sp. | reverse complement strand
CTAAGCGGATGATTTTATGCGGCGAGCGTATCGATGCGACTCAAGCATTGAATCTACGTTTAGTGGAAGAAGTGGTCGATACTGGCGAAGCGCTTAATGCGGCAATTGCCTTAGCCGTCAAAGTGGCGAATCAAAGCCCAAGCAGCGTGACAGCGTGTAAGACACTTATTCAAGCGGGGCGCACTATGGCGCGTAGCCAAGCGCTACCGATTGAGCGTGAGTTATTTGTCGGATTATTTGATACTGAAGATCAGGCCGAAGGCGTGAATGCGTTTTTAGGGAAACGTAAAGCTGAGTGGAGAAACCGCTAATGACGAATGTAGTAGATAATGACGTGGTCGAGCATGTCGCAAATCAGGTCACGACCACACAAAATGTGGTTTTTCAAACCTTAGCCACTGCTTCTGGCAAATTGGTTGGTGTGGTCACACTCAATGTGGAAAAAGCCCTCAATGCCTTAGATTTAGTCATGGTGCGCGCTATGACGGCGCAGCTTAATCTGTGGAAGAAAGATCCCCTTATTGCTTGCATCGTATTAGATGGTAGCGGTGAGAAGGCATTTTGTGCCGGGGGTGATGTGCGCGCTTTATACCATGCTTCCATTGCCGCTAATGGGCAAGTGACTGAGGAAGCAAAGGTTTTCTTCGAAGAAGAATATCGCCTCGATTATCTACTGCATACCTTTGGCAAACCTGTGTTGGTGTGGGGCGATGGCATAGTCATGGGCGGCGGCCTCGGTTTGATGGCGGGCGCGAGCCACAGAGTGGTCACCGAAACCTCGCGCATCGCTATGCCTGAGGTGACCATTGGTCTGTATCCCGATGTCGGCGGCAGTTATTTTCTTAATCGTATGCCAGGCAAAATAGGACTTTTTTTAGGATTAACCGCCTATCAGCTCAATGCAGCCGATGCCTGTTATGTGGGCCTTGCGGATCATTATTTGAACCGTGATGACAAAGAACTGATGTTCGATGCCATGGCTACGCTTGATTGGGGGGATTCACCGGCGCTTAATCATCAACGTGTCGATAGCATGATGAACGAGTTGTCTAATCAAGTCGATATTCCCAAGGGCGAGAGTGTATTGGCGAATAGCCAAGATATCATCGATAGGTTGATGGCGGGGAGTCTGCAGGATATTGCAGCCCGCATGTCGACTCTGGTATCAGAAGAACAGTGGTTAATCAAAGCGCGGGATAGCTTCCTTGCGGGTAGCCCTATCAGTTGGCACTTGGTTTATATCCAATCACAACTTGGCACTAAGTTAAGCCTAGCTCAATGTTTCAAATGGGAATTAATCACCAGCGTTAACGTGTGCGCCCAGGGTGATTTCTGCGAAGGTGTGCGTGCACTCTTGATTGATAAAGACAAGCAACCTCAATGGCGTTTTAAGGATGTTAACTCTGTACCCACAGCGGTACTTGAGCAAATATTGGCTTCCCCTTGGGGCGAGGCACATCCCCTAAGTCAATTGAGCTAATGGCAATTCCCCGTTTAATTGACCACGTTTGGCTGAGGCTAAACTTGGTTGAATACGCTTTTTATTCGGTGAAAACAGTCCCATAGATGAGAACAGCACAGGAGTGATGGCATGAGTACAGTAGCCTTTATCGGGTTAGGTAATATGGGCGGCCCAATGGCGGCCAATTTATTAAAAGCAGGCATGACGGTTCGCGTCTTTGATTTAGTCCCCGAGGCTATGCAGCAATTGGCCGAAAAAGGCGCCTTAGTATCAAGTACCGCCTGCGGTGCTGCAGCGGGCGCAAGTGTGGTGATGACTATGTTGCCTGCGGGCAAGCATGTAAAAAACTTATATTTAGGCAATGGCACAGACAAAGGCCTACTTGACGTGGTTGCGGGTGATACCTTGCTCATCGATTGTTCAACTATCGATGCGCAAAGCGCACAACTCGTGGCAGCTGAAGCGGCGAAACGCGGCATCGAATTTATGGATGCACCGGTTTCGGGCGGCACAGCAGGCGCGGCGGCGGGTACTTTAACCTTTATTTGTGGTGGGTCGGATACGGCTTTTGAACGTGCGCAGCCCGTGCTTAAGGCTATGGGGGTGAATATCTTCCACGCAGGCGGCCCAGGGGCGGGGCAAGTCGCGAAAATCTGCAATAACATGCTGTTATCTGTGTTGATGGTCGGTACTTCTGAAGCACTGCAAATGGGGATTGATCATGGCCTAGATCCCAAAGTGTTATCCGACATTATGAAGGTCAGTAGTGGGGGTAACTGGACGTTAGAGAAGTACAATCCCTGCCCAGGGGTGATGGAAACTGTGCCTTCT
>JBOFUF010000465.1:0-8891 GCA_051652445.1 Shewanella sp. | reverse complement strand
GTGCCGATCTGTATCCGAGGCTTGGCCCTACCAGCGAATGGGATACCGCAGCGGCGCAAGCTGTGCTCGAAAGTGCAGGCGGCACAGTGGTCTGTTATGACTCAGGTGAACCATTAACTTATAATCAAAAACCAGATATTTTAAACCCTTACTTTATTGCCACTGCGCCTGGCTGGGTAAAATAATGATGGCCTTTCATCAATCTCACTTGATGAAAGTGTAAGCTATCTAGAATTTTTATACTTAATCCTGTCAATTCATGATGCGGTGAAATCAACGTGTCGTGACAGTAGAGTCTTGTCAACATTCCTCCAGCGACACGCTGAGCGAACGTTATGTACGCTGCGTTTCTCGGTATTTAGATGCTATGATTGCGCTCCTTTGGGTTGCTTGGCATGGATATTATGTTTTGGGTTAAGAAAGTTATTTCACAGGCTATGATGCCTATACCTTTTATCTTGTTGTTACTATTGATTTCTTTTTTTGTATGGCGCCGTCGCAGCGTGGCGAAATACTTAGTATCCTGCGCCTTTATCCTCTTACTTTTTTTAAGTAGTCAACTGAGCGTGAATACCTTAGTGCGGCCGTTGGAATCTGTTTATCCCATTAATTCCACTCCCATTACCGGCGCTTGTTTTGTGATGGTATTAGGTTCAGGGCATGCTGATATCGCGGGAGCGACGGCGGTGCAATCCTTGTCGTCAGTCGCGCTTGCAAGGTTAACTGAAGGCGTGCGGCAACTTAAGCTCGGTCAAGAATGTATGTTGATCGTTAGCGGTTGGGGCGGTGAACTCACACAGTTTTCCCATGCTGAAATGATGGCCAAAGCCGCGGTAGAACTCGGTGTTGATAGTCGTCGAATTGTTCAATTTCCATTAGCGCGAGATACGATAGAAGAAGCGCAATACGCAAAGTGGGAGTTAGGGGAGGAACCCTTTCGTTTAGTCACATCGGCCAGCCATATGCAAAGGGCGATGACTATTTTTGCCGCCCAAGGCGTGCGTCCTGATGCAGCACCAACGGATTTTATTGGCCGAGAGGGTTTTTGGTGGGTTTTGACTGCGGATAATCTCGTGGATTCTCAACGTGCGATTCACGAATACATTGGCCGTTTGTGGTTATGGCTAAAAGCATTGATTTGAGGTATTGCTTGTCAACTTTGGCTTTAAATAGAGTGTGTTAACAGGAATAAGAACAATGACAATTGAGTCCGAAATCGTATTGGTGCGTCCGTTATCCAAACGAAATGGGTTAACCTTAACCTGGTTGGGTGGGGTAAGCCTGTTACTTGGTTTGGGATTTTTTCTAACGTGGCCAGCTATGTTTGCCATAGGATTAATGTTTTTTAGTGTTGGCGCTATTTGTTTAATTCTTGGATTAGCCAAAGTGTATGAGCCGGAAACGACCATCGCATTAGATAATAAAGGGCTAACCTATTTTCATCGTCGAGGGAAAGTGTCTATTGCCTGGGATAATATTGCGCGAGTTGATATTCCGCGGGTAACCAATGGTCTAGATATCATAGAGTTATCATATTTAGGCATTAAACTTAAACAGCTCAGTCCCATTCTCGATAATATTTCCCCGCGCCTAGCAACGGGATTATTAACGGAGCAGCGACCTTTGCTGGTGACCGCGGCGTCTCAAGATGAAGGCTTAGCGACGTTGGAGGCGTATCTGGGGGCTGAATTTGGTCCCTTGGTTATAGGAGGCGATCGTTATCGCGGTGTATTGGCAATGTTTGGGCATCGCTGCGTGATGTTAGATACGCGCTTAGGCTATCACTTATATATTCCCCACGACAGTTTAGATAGAGAGCCGAAGGACTTCATCAAATTGCTTAGGCAACGAATTGCACAATGCGGTTATTCAGCAGATTAAGTTTGGCTTGTACAGGTAATTTCGCGGTGTGATGGAGCTAAAAATCCGTTAAATCATCTCAGCTCGCTTAAGGTTGCGAGCAAAGGATCCTGCTGTTTTTTGATTAGTGAGATTCAATGACGTCGTTTTGTGCGGGCGGTAAGTTGTGGGATTCTGTTGGAGTATGACCTATGGTATGGGAATAAATAGTGGGCGCATCTTCTTTAATCCGCATACCGATAAATTGGCCTCCCTCAAGGATTTGCATTGAGGTACTTGCCACTTCACCGTCGACAACGCCATGGCGCTGGATCACTAAACGCTCACAAATAAGTCTGCCTTTAAAGTGTCCATCGACAATAAACTCATGACATTTTACCTCACCTTGAATCATACCCGCTTGTTCTATGGTGATATTAGCGTCAGAAAGAAGCTGGCCTTGTATACTGCCGCCGACGAGCATGTCGTCTGTTAATTCAATATTCCCCGTGAGTTTGGTACCTCGAGCAATAAAGCTAAAAGAGGTGCTTTTTTTAGGTGGGAAAAACAATTTTCTTACAAACGCCATCATAAAAAACACTTGGTTCACAAAGCAGTAACTGAGTGCTGCGATACTAGCGTAAAAACCATGAGAAGCCCAGCTCTGCCTATGTTAATGGAGAGCGCCGCTATCACGTCGGTCGTGTTATCTCAATAGCATTGCTTGGGCAAGGGGCCACGCAAGCACCGCATCCAGTACAAAGATCAAGGTCTATGCTGGGGCTTGGAGCCTGACCAATACTAAGCACAAAACTGATGGCTCTGGGCTCACAAGCATCTTTACAGCTTTGGCACCAGATCCCTTGAAAGGTTAAGCAGCTTTGTTGAATCTGGGCTTGATACTGCCAAGGTATTTTAGTTAAATCAAAGATATTCTCTGGGCAACTCTTAGCGCAAAGCGAACAAAATGTGCATTCATTGTCCTTAAAGGAGACTTCAGGAAATCCGCCATCACCTTTGACGATAATGTGAGTTTCACAGACCTCAATACAGGCGGAACAACGCGTGCACACATCGGTGAACTCGATATCATCACGCACCCAAGGCGGCCTTATCGCATCATCTTTACGCCGGCGAAAGAGGTTGCGTCGGCTGAGATTAATACTTTGACTCATGTTGCTCCTTGGTCGGTTAATTATTCAAAGCGATAATATTCAGAGAGGTAAAGAAAATGGCTTGGGAGATTTCCACAAGCCATTCAAGTTATTCGCCGTTATAACCATTGGGATTGGTGGATTGCCAGTGCCAACTACTGTTCACCATGTCTTCTAAGTCATGGACCGCTTGCCAGTCGAGATCTTCTTTGGCAAAAGTCGGATCGGCATAACAGGCCGCGATGTCACCAGCTCGGCGGGGTGATATCTGGTAAGCTAACGTTTTTCCACAGGCTTTCTCAAAGGCCTTTACCATATCCAACACACTGTATCCTTGACCTGTGCCTAAGTTGTAGGTGACAAGTCCAGGTCTAGTGGCTAACTTTTCAAGGGCTTTTAAATGGCCTTTGGCTAAATCCACCACGTGAATATAGTCGCGAACACCTGTGCCATCATGGGTTGCATAGTCATCACCAAACACATTCAGCGCTGCGCGTTTACCGATAGCAACTTGGGCAATAAATGGCATTAAATTATTAGGGATGCCATTAGGGTCTTCACCGATTAACCCACTGGCGTGAGCGCCTACCGGATTAAAATAACGTAATCTGGCGATATTCCAACTGGAGTCGCTGTGGTGTAAATCGGCAAGAATCGACTCCACCATGAGTTTCGATTGACCGTAGGGATTGGTGGTTGCCCCAGTTGGAAAATCTTCGGTAATCGGCAGGCTTGCGGGATCGCCGTAGACTGTTGCCGATGAACTAAACACCAGATTTTTTACCTTAAACTCTGCCATCACTTGGCAAAGGATAAGGGTACCCGTGACGTTGTTCTCATAATACTTAAGGGGTTTAGTGACAGACTCCCCTACCGATTTTAATCCTGCAAAGTGAATAACCGCATCGATAGCATGATCGTTAAACACTTTCTGTAATAGGGCTTTATTGAGAATATCGCCTTGGTAGAACGTGACCGATTTCCCGGTGATCTGCTCTACTCGGTTTAAGGCTTCTATACTTGAATTAGACAGGTTGTCTAATACAATGACGTCTTGGCCGACATTGAGCAATTCTACAAGGGTATGGGTGCCAATATAGCCAGCACCACCCGTCACTAAAATCGTCATTACTTGATCCCTTTTACAACAGTTTTTAAATATTGTGCAAAACTTTCACCGATTTCACTGTGGCGCAGGGCATATTCAACGTTAGCACGCATGTAACCTTGCTTATTTCCACAGTCGTGGCTCTTACCTTCCATATAGTAAGCATTGACCGTTTCTTGCTGCATTAACATGGCAATGGCGTCGGTTAATTGAATTTCATCCCCAGCGCCAGCAGGGGTTTTTGCCAGTAGTGGCCAAATGGATGCGGGTAACACATAGCGGCCGACAACGGCTAAATGAGATGGCGCTTCATCAATCGGTGGCTTTTCAACTAGCTCCACTAATGGCTCGGACTCACCTGGTTGTAAATCATGGCCATTCACATCGGCAATACCATATTGATTGACGACGTTGTGTGGCACACCTTCTACCATGATTTGACCCACTTGGGTTTCATCATACAAAGCTACCATCGCGGCTAAGTTATCTTTAGTTAGATCGCAACTGGCGTCATCGATAATCACGTCAGGCAATAACACCGCAAAGGGCTCGTCACCGACCACGGCTTTGGCACACAAAATAGCATGGCCTAAACCTTTAGCCTGAGACTGACGCACACTGATCACTTTGACGTCTTTAGGACAAATGGATTGCACGGCTTCGAGTAATTGACGCTTAACACGACGTTCTAATTGGGCTTCTAGCTCAAAACTGGTATCGAAATGGTTTTCGATAGAGTTTTTACTGGCGTGGGTGACCAATACAATTTCTTTAATGCCGGCGGCAATGGCTTCACTGACAACATATTGGATCAATGGCTTATCGACAACGGGTAACATTTCCTTTGGAATTGCTTTGGTCGCGGGCAGCATACGAGTGCCTAAACCAGCGACAGGAATAACGGCTTTACGAATTTGATGTTGTTTCATTGCGAACCTTTTAGGTCAAAGAGATGCGATTAATGGCCAATATTGTAAATGACCTGCACAGAAAAGCTATTTAGAAACGCTGAAAACTTTGAGTATTTAAGTATTCTAACAGTAAAGCGGGCATCAATTTTAGCGAAAGTTGCAGCGTAAATTGAATACTGCTTTCATCGTGTGTTTTTGTATAGCGGTTTCAATACTATTGTAATATTTGCTTTACGTTTACGTTATTGTTGCAGTGTAAGAATAAAGTGTGAGGGAGTTAACAAATTTTAAAGCTTAGATCACTATGTAGCCATCAGAGTTAGCCATAAAGTGAAGACTATGACGAAAGGAAAGGAGTACATCGCCCACAAAGCTGATGACACAGGGTTTATTGATTACCCACAAGCAGAGCATGACATTTGGCGCGAGCTTTACGCCCGTCAAGCTGTTAACCTTCCCGGCCGTGCCTGTAAGGCGTATCTGCAAGGGCTCGATGCCTTAGCTATGCCAACGGACCGCATTCCGCAACTCGCTGAAATTGATGCCGTATTACAAGCTACCACAGGTTGGAAAACGGCGGCTGTGCCTGCATTAATTTCTTTTGGTCGTTTTTTTGAATTGTTGGCCAATAAAGCGTTTCCTGTGGCGACATTCATTCGCCGCAAGGAAGAGTTTGATTACCTGCAAGAGCCTGATATTTTCCACGAAATTTTTGGTCATTGCCCTTTGCTGACCAACCCTTCATTTGCCAATTTCTCACATATATATGGCCAATTGGGTTTACATGCTAGCAAAGAAGAAAGGGTGTTTTTAGCGCGTTTGTATTGGTTTACGGTTGAATTTGGCTTACTGCAGCCTAAAAATGGCCCCTTGTCTATCTATGGTGGCGGTATTTTAAGCTCCCCTGGTGAAACCTTATATGCGATGGAAAGTGCAGTGCCAGAACGTCAACCCTTTGATTTATTGAATGTGTTGCGAACACCATATCGCATTGACATTATGCAACCGATTTATTATGTAATTGAAAGTATTGATATGCTTGATGAAATCGCCAAAATGGACATCATGAGTTATGTCACAAAGGCACGTCAGCTAGGCTTATTTGCCCCTAAATATCCGCCAAAATTCAAGGCAAGCTAGTGTCGATTGCTGAATGATGTGACGGGTTATTTGAGTCTAAAACTCGTTTAGCTACCTGATTTAACTAAATAATAAATCCAGAATTCAGATAATAAGTGCAACGGAAAGTCGCTACAGATGTTGCCAACAGGAGTATGTATGACAGCGTTATCGAAGATGAAATGTGAAGCGTGCCAAGCTGATGCACCGAAAGTGACCGATGAAGAATTAGCAGCGCTTGTGCGTATGATCCCAGACTGGAGCGTGCAAGTGCGTGACGGCGTAATGCAGCTTGAGCGCGTTTATAAGTTTAAAAACTTTAAACTGGCCATGGCATTCAGTAATAAGCTTGCGGATCTCGCGGAAGAAGAATTCCACCATCCTGGTATTTTCACTGAATGGGGTAAAGTCACGGTGACTTGGTGGTCACATTCAATTAAAGGGCTACATAAAAACGACTTCATTATGGCCGCCAAGACAGATCAGTTGTTATGTTGATTGTTTGTCAAATAAAATCAGTATCTTAATTTATATTCGATGCTGGTTTTTTCTTCCTATGACAATTCAGATGTAAACTAGACTTGCCACTTTCTGGTTAACCTTCTAACGTATACGGGCCTGTTATTTCTGCTTATGATTGCCGTTTTCGTCAAAGGTAATGACTTTCCTAGCAAGTGTTATTGTTGTTGTAAACAAAAAGCAAAAAATAGCTCAGTGCGGTTTATCCCCAAAATTCAAATCAAAAAAGGGAATATCTATCATTATGCGCTTGGAAGTCAGTTGTCAGGATCGTGTTGGTTTAGCCAAAGATATCTTAGTGGTGTTAGAGCGTTATGGTATTAATTTAATTGCCATTGATGCCAGTAACCAAGGATTCCTGTACTTACAATTTGCCGAAATCAGTTTTGAAACCTTGAGTGCCTTGATGCCACAGATCCGCAAAGTGGAAAGCGTCCATGATGTGCGCACTGTGTCCTTTATGCCCTCAGAGCAAGAACATTACGCCCTTAAAACCCTGCTTAAAACCCTACCCGATTCTGTTTTTTCTATCGATGTGAAGGCACGTATTCGTATCGTCAACGAGTCCGCCTTGCTCAATATTGGCATGGGCGAACACGAAGTGCTCGACGAGTCGCTCAATCATTGGGTGCAAGGTGTTAACTTCAGCCGTTGGTTGAGTGAAGCTCAAGTATTGCCGCAGGCGGCACGGGTAAAAATCGGTCCAAACGAATATTTAGCGGAAATGTTGCCAATATACCTGCCCGATGAGAATGAGAAAACCATCCTCGTCGGCGCAGTGGTATCGCTGAAATCCCCTGCGCGGGTGGGAAAACAGTTTAATGCGCTGCAAAATCAAACCACGGGTTTTGAAAATGTATTAGCCTGCAGTGACAAAATGAAGGAAGTGCTTAAGCAAGCGCGGCGTATGGCCCAGCTTGATGCACCTTTATTGATCACCGGTGAAACGGGCACGGGCAAAGAATTAATGGCCAGAGCCAGCCATGATGCCAGTATGCGCCGCGAAAAACCCTTTATCGCTATCAACTGCGCCGCTCTGCCGGACAGCGCCGCCGAAGAAGAATTATTCGGTTATGTCAGTCAGGGCAAAGTGGTCAAACGCGGTTTTTTTGAAGAAGCGAAAGGCGGCACAGTATTTCTCGATGAAGTGGCGGAAATGTCTAGAGCGGCTCAAGTCAAGCTGCTACGGCTATTGCAAGACGGCACGTTTAGACGCATAGGGGGCGATGAGGAAGTTCGCGCGGATGTGCGCATTATCTGCTCGACTCAAAAGCATTTAGCCGAATTGTGCCAAACCGGTGAGTTTAGAGAAGATTTGTACTATCGCATTCATGTGCTGAGTTATCACATCCCATCACTGCGTAAGCGTAAAGTCGATATTATTCCATTGGCGGAAATGTTTCTCGAACATTATAGCCAGCAGCTGTCGAGCCCTGTGCGGCGGATTTCTGCCCAGTGCCGCGATCATTTGCTCACCTACGCATGGCCAGGTAACGTGCGCCAATTAAAGAATGCCGTATTTAGAGCGGTATCTATGTGTGATGGGTCGGCCGAGTTGACGGTAGAACAGCTGAAATTGCCATCCTACGCCGAAGGTTTTGGTTACTTTGACAATGAGTTTGAAGGCAACCTCGACGATGCCATGAAGCAGTTTGAGGCAAGCCTTTTGCGCCGACTCTATCCTGCTTATCCAAGTACTCGACAGTTGGCAAAAAAGCTGGGGGTATCACACACCGCCATCGCCAACAAGTTGCGTGAATTCAAGATAACCAAGGGACGTTAGGTTGGTTCGCACGGATGTGACACGCCGGATGTAACAGTATCGGGCCACTAGATTGCCGACTTTTTAAGCATGTCGCTTACTGAGATATTGATAAGCGGCAATAAGCTTGTAAACGTAATGATTAATTTACGGAATGTGAAGCCAGAATTCAGATAATCACTGCGACACGCTAAGCGTGATTTAGGTCACGCGATAGGAATTCGCGTTTGTATCGGGTATTTCTACGCGCAGCAATGAATACGTGAACACAATCAAGAAGGTATGGACCGTTGGCGTGGATGGCGCACAGAGTGTTCCCTGAAATGAATTAAAGAAACAGATTAAAGTCACCAAATTTAAGCTGGATAACGCTCGGCTTTTTCCAGCACAATAACATTGTACCCTTAGCCGAAGAGCACTGGAGCCAATATGAAACTTGCAAGTTATAACAATGGTCGTCGCGATGGTCTGTTGATGTT
>JBOFUF010000464.1:0-6238 GCA_051652445.1 Shewanella sp. | reverse complement strand
GTTGTGGGGACCGCCGGGCACAGGTAAAACAACTTTAGCTGAATTGATCGCCCATTATTCCAATGCGCACGTTGAACGTATTTCAGCGGTCACTGCGGGTGTGAAAGATATTCGCGCGGCGATTGAACAAGCCAAAACCATCGCGGAATCCCGTGGTCAACGCACATTATTGTTTGTCGATGAAGTCCATCGATTTAATAAAAATCAGCAGGATGCTTTCTTGCCGTTTATAGAAGACGGCACAGTGATTTTTATCGGTGCAACGACAGAAAACCCGTCGTTTGAAATCAACAACGCCTTACTCTCGCGGGCAAGGGTCTATCTTATCAAGCGCTTAAGCCATGATGAAATTGCCCATATCGTGACTCAAGCCTTAAACGATAACGAGCGCGGTTTAGGTCTACGACAATTTGTCATGCCGACCGATGTGCTCACCACATTGGTACAACTTTGTGATGGTGATGCCCGTAAAGGCTTAAACCTTATTGAGTTGATGAGTGATATGCTCATCGACGGTGGAACCTTTACCACTGAAATGTTAATTCAAGTGGCGGGGCATCAAGTTGCTGGTTTTGATAAGAACGGCGATCAGTTTTACGATCTTATTTCAGCGGTGCATAAATCCATTCGCGGCTCAGCACCCGATGCGGCGCTGTATTGGTTTTGTCGAATATTAGAAGGCGGTGGCGATCCACTCTACGTGGCAAGGCGCTTACTGGCGATTGCCTCTGAAGATGTGGGCAATGCCGATCCTGCGGCGATGACAATCGCGCTAAATGCCTGGGATTGTTTTCACCGTGTTGGCCCCGCCGAAGGTGAGCGAGCAATAGCACAAGCCATTGTTTATCTTGCCAGCGCGCCGAAGAGCAACGCGGTATATACCGCATTTAAGGCGGCGCGTGCGTTAGCTCGCGAAACAGGGCAAGTCGACGTACCGCACCATTTACGCAATGCCCCGACTCAGTTAATGAAAGACATCGGTATGGGAGCAGGGTATCGATATGCCCACGACGAAGCCAATGCCTATGCCAGTGGTGAAAATTATTTCCCCGAATCCCTGCAAACAGCGCAGTTTTATTTTCCGACTGAGCGAGGCTTCGAGAAGCGAATCAAAGATAAGTTGGCACAATTAGCCCAGTTAGATCAAGCCAGTGAGGCCAAAAGATATGACTAACATCTTATTAGTGGCTTTAGGTGGTTCCATTGGGGCCGTTTTTCGCTATCTTATTTCAATATTCATGATCCAAGTATTTGGCAGCAGTTTTCCTTTTGGTACACTGATGGTCAATGTTCTAGGTTCATTTTTTATGGGCGTTATTTACGCTCTGGGGCAAATGAGTCATATCAGCCCTGAACTCAAAGCGCTTATAGGTATCGGTCTATTAGGTGCTTTGACAACGTTTTCGACTTTCTCTAATGAAACCTTGTTGCTGATGCAAGAAGGGGATTGGCTGAAGGCGATTTTGAATGTGGTGTTGAATCTAAGTCTATGTTTATTCATGGTATACTTAGGTCAACAACTGGTTTTTTCTCGCATTTAACTATTAAGAATATATCACATGTTAGATCCTAAATTTTTGCGCAACGAATTAGACGTTACCGCTGAGCGACTGGCCACCCGTGGCTTTATTTTAGACATCGCTCATCTCATTCAATTAGAAGAAAAGCGTAAGTCACTGCAAGTGGCTACCGAAGAATTACAAGCGTCGCGTAATGCCATCTCCAAATCCATTGGCCAAGCTAAAGCCCGTGGTGAAGATGTTGACGCAATCATGGCGCAAGTGGGCGATTTAGGTTCACAGTTGGATGCCAACAAGAGTGAACTGGCCGCAGTGCTTGAAGAAGTCAATGCCATTGCCATGTCTATGCCCAACCTGCCAGATGAATCTGCGCCAATCGGTGCCGATGAAACGCAGAACGTTGAAGTAAGACGTTGGGGCACCCCACGCACGTTTAATTTCCCGGTTAAAGATCATATCGATTTAGGCGAAGCCTTAAACGGTTTAGATTTTAAAAATGCCGTTAAAATTACGGGCTCACGTTTCATCGTGATGAAAGGCCAAGTCGCCCGCTTAAACCGCGCCATTGGTCAGTTCATGCTGGACTTGCACACCACAGAGCACGGTTATACCGAAGCCTATGTGCCATTACTGGTTAACGAGGCAAGCTTACTCGGCACAGGCCAGCTACCTAAGTTTGGTGAAGACTTATTCCACACTAAACCTGCGACTGAAGAAGGCCAAGGTTTGAGCCTTATCCCAACGGCAGAAGTGCCATTAACCAACTTAGTTCGCGATAGCATTGTTGATGAAGACGAGCTGCCGATTAAGTTAACGGCGCATACGGCATGTTTTCGCAGTGAAGCGGGTTCCTACGGTAAAGACACTCGTGGTCTGATCCGTCAGCACCAATTCGATAAAGTTGAAATGGTGCAAATCGTTAAGCCTGAAGATTCAATGGCGGCGCTTGAAGCGCTGACGGGTCATGCTGAAACCGTGTTGCAACGTTTAGGTTTACCGTATCGAACCGTGATTTTATGTACTGGCGACATGGGCTTTGGCTCAAGCAAAACCTACGACATCGAAGTTTGGTTACCAGCACAAAACACCTATCGTGAGATTTCTTCTTGCTCAAACATGAAGGATTTTCAAGCCCGTCGTATGCAAGCACGTTACCGCGTGAAAGCAGACAATAAGCCTGCGCTATTGCATACCTTAAACGGCTCAGGTTTAGCGGTAGGCCGTACTTTAGTGGCTATTTTAGAAAACTATCAAAATGCTGATGGCAGTATCACAGTCCCTGAAGTGCTGCGTCCTTACATGGGCGGTTTGACTCAAATAGGCTAATGGAACACAAAAGAATACTATGGATATAGGCCAGCCCTATATCCGTTGGTTTTCTTATACCGCTGTGATTGCTGTATTTTTTGCTTTAATGTTAGCCACCGTAGGCAAAGCCATCTGGCTTGTGTTAGTAAGCGTCAAATAACCCTATCGACTTTGTTCAAGTAAAAAGAAAGGCATGTTTCCCAAGGGAACATGCCTTTTTGCTTATGTCATGTTTACATTATTACTCAGTCATTTAGCTTATGGCATTAAATACACTTAGCGGGTTTGGGCAAGCCTGCGATTTTAGTGGCTTGTTTGGCCGGTCCAATGGGGAACAAGGTATATAAGTACTTTGAATTGCCCTTGTCTGGCCCTAATGCTTGACCTATGGCTTTGACTAATATACGAATAGCGGGACTCGTTTTATATTCGAGATAAAAATCGCGAACAAAATTAATCACTTCCCAATGGGCAGGCGTAAGTGTGATTTGCTCTTCTGCCGCTAACAACAAGGCCATATTAGGTTGCCAATCGGCAAGGTTTTTTAAATAACCTTGGTGGTCTCTGGCGATGTCAACGCCATTGAATTGCAATGGATTTACCACGTAATCACCTTGTTATGCAGTAATGATTGAGCGACAAACTCATTGTAGTCAATCAGCGTCACATTCTTTAACCGCTCGGATAAACCGCGGGCGATGACATCATCTTTTAAGACCATCAACTTAAAGGGCGATAATGCCATTGCCCATTGGCGCAGCAGTAAAGCATTAACGCCATCGCTAGACAATAAAATCGCATCTTCCTTACAGGCATAGCGTAAACAGAGTTTCAGTGCGCTATCTCGGCTGGGAGATGTTTGAATATGATGTAAAATCATCAGAATACTAAGACCTCATCCACTTGGTTTAAATGGGCAGCGATGGCTTCATCGTTGATTACAGTGACTGGGATCGACAGTAAGCCATGGCTTAAGCCGTAATCGGCTAAGGATTGCTTACAGACAAGCACAGATTCGATATCGTACAGAGGGAGCGCTTTAAAGGTAGCAATGTAATCTTTCGCACCAATAAGCTCAGGCTGTTGATCTTTAATCAAATGCAGCACACCTTCATCAACAAACACTAAACTCACTTCTTGTTCGAAGCTGGCGCTCAGCAGGGCGAGATCTAAACCTTCGCGGCCACGGGCGGATCCATGTGGCGAGCTGCGAAATAGGATACACAATTTTTTCATAGTCACTCTGAAAATTAAAAACTGATCAAACGATCGGCCGATTCTATGCCGGTCACAAGCTCACCTAAACCGCCCATAATAAATGACGTGTTGACATTCCAATGAGTTAAGCCGTTTTCTTTGGCATCTTGCTCACTCACAATCCCCCGGCGCAGTGCTGCAGAAACGCAATTCACTAATGGGACTTGATGGGATTGCGCTAGCTGCTGCCAGTCACGGATCACATCGTTTTCATCGGAAGCGGGTAAGCTTAAATCGCTGGAGTTATAAACGCCATCTTGATAAAAAAACACACAGATAACCTGATGCCCAGTGAAAAGGGCTGCTTGGGTAAAGCGCAAGGCGTTAATACTTGCCGACGAGCCATAAGCGGGCCCGTTCACTTGGATAATAAATTTGCTCATTTAAATTAAAAATGGCCCTAAAAGTAGGGCCATTCTAACGCAAGTTAAGCTAAAAATCGCTAACTAGGATTAGTCATCGTTGCCTATGCCCATAAGGTGCAACAGCGCGATGAAGAGGTTTAGGAAGTCTAGGTATAACGAGATAGTCGCGCGAATGTAGTTAGTTTCGCCGCCATTGACGATACGGCTAGTATCAAACAGGATAAAACCTGTCATCAGTAACGCCAAGCCTGCGTTAATTGCCATAAAGGCAACACTGTTCCCCATGAAAATATTAATCACAGCGGCGGCAATCACCACAATCAAGCCAGCAAATAAGAATCCACGCAGGAAAGAGAAATCTTTCTTCGTGGTCACAGCATAAGCAGAAAGCGCAACGAAAATGACTGAAGTTAACCCCAGGGCTTGCATAATCAACTGCGGCCCGTTTGACATGCCCGCGTAATGATTCAGCATGTAGCCCAGTGAGGCACCCTGCATACCCGTAAAGGCAAATATCCAGAAGATACCCGCAGCAGACTCTGCTTTTCGTAAGGTAACAAATAGTAAGACTAAGCCACCAACGGATAAGCCAATGGAGACGAATGGACCGATATTTAACGCCATTGCCAAGCCTGCACACAGGGCAGAGAAGGCTAATGTCATAGATAACAGCATATAAGTGTTTTTAAGAAGTTTGTTCACTTCCAGTGTTGACGTACTTGTCGTATATAAGGTTTGTTGAGTCATGTTGCTCTCCGTTGACACATTTCTAAAACTGATCATATAGATTTTTTACAGCCAACTAAGTTCCCGTAAAATCTAAGTTCCCGTAAAATCCTAAAATGACTTAACTGGTTTAATGATACCGTAGATGAGATACGGGTGAAAGTCATAGAACCATGAATAACAAATTGTTAATACTAAAATTTTAGCCAGTGATACGAACGATATTTCACTGCTAACACCTAAAAACTCAGCAAGTTGTATTTGCAACGGTATTCACTATGGTTCTAAAAGCTGAGTTTGTACATCAGCATAGGTGATGCTGATGTCAATGACTAAGTCTAAGTCTAAGTCTAAGTCTAAGACGGCATACCCAGTGTAAACCACACTTAAGCTAACCACTCTTTATGTAATTTTTCTGTATCGCCTAAATAAGCAAGTACCCAAGCAAGTGCAGGAGACATCTTGTCGGCATTCCACGCGAGGCAGCAAGGGCTAGTTTGTTTCGGATTTTCCAGTTGTTTTTCAATGAGCGCGCCCGCTTTAATAAATACGCTCGCTAAATGCACTGGCATATAACCGACACCTAAACCTTCACGGAAACAGTTAATGGCACGGATCCAATCCGGTACGACAAGGCGACGTTGATTTTCCAGTAGCCAAGTCATGCGTTTAGGTATTTCCCGCGAGGTATCTTCTAAGCAAATCGAGGGGAAAGGGCGCAGCTCATCGTCATTTAATGGGCGGTCAATATTCGCCAAGGGATGGTTTTCACTCACCAAAAACGCCCACTCTATATCACCCATGTCTTTATATTGATAAACGCCACCGACAGGAATCGCGGTTGTTGCGCCAATCGCAATATCACTGCGACCCGTAGCGAGCGCTTCCCAAACCCCGTTAAAAACTTCAATTCTAATTATGAGTTCGATATCGTGGAAATGTCTATAAAAATCAGCGATTAATACGCTAACTCGGTCGGCGCGAACGATATTGTCAAGCGCGATAGATAAGGTCGGTTGCCACCCATTTGCCACGCGCTGAGTGCCACGCTTCATCTCATCC
>JBOFUF010000463.1:0-9451 GCA_051652445.1 Shewanella sp. | reverse complement strand
ACTCAGATTACCGGAGGAGGCGGAGAGATTAAGCGCTGCCATGCAACTGACTGCTGAAGGCGTGGATGCCGTCACCCCTGATGGGTACTGTTTTTTAAAGGAATAGACACCGCGGCACTGCAATGACTCGTTCTTAATCATCAGTGGGATCTTCTGACAAACACTGCAACGTGCAACTACCCCTGTTTTAATGGGTAAAAAACTAACTTTCACTTATTAGAACACCTAAAGGGCTCCACTGCCGCTCTTGTTGACGTCTGCGTTTGATGCACTGCCGGAAAAATAAAAGGCCTCGCATTGCTGCGAGGCCTTTTACGATAAAGAGGTGAGTTGGCCGATAAGCCGGGTCCTGTCTTGGACAGTCATTCATCTAGGCCTGCAATCGCTCACAGGCTCAAGCGACCTACCCGGTTCCAACGCGAGCCACGCCATACGGAACCCTATTTGGTCTTGCTCCGGGTGGAGTTTACCTTGCTACGAACTATTGCTAGCCGCACGGTGCGCTCTTACCGCACCCTTTCACCCTTACCGACCTGATAAATCAGGCAGGCGGTCTACTCTCTGTTGCACTTGTCGTCGGTTCGCACCGCCCAGGCGTTACCTGGCACCCCGCTCTTTGGAGCCCGGACTTTCCTCCCCGTTCTTACGAACGCGGCGACTGTCTGGCCAACTCGGCGCGGATTATAGCCTAAGCCACCTTGATGTACCACAGTTAATCCAAGCTGCGTATCACTACGCTTATAAATCCGACTCTAGACCGTATTTATACAGCGCATTCTTTTTAAGACCGTGAATTTGCGCGGCAATGGCGGCGGCTTTTTTCAATGGCAATTCTTCACACAAAAGTTTGAGCGTATTGATAGCGACGGTGGGGAGTGCGGTGTCATCACTCAGATGGTAGCCATGCACCATCAGTACGATTTCGCCTTTTTGCTGATTAAGATCTGTGCTTACCCTTGCTAATACCTCTGAAACAGGGCCCGACAAAAAAGTTTCGAAGGTTTTAGTCACTTCACGCGCCATCACCACATGACGATCGCCACCAAGCACTTCAACCATCGTCGTTAAGCTGTGCTCGATGCGGTGGGGGGATTCATAAAAAATCAGCGTGCGCGGATCTTCTTTCAATGCCAATAACTTATCAGCGCGGGCTTTTTCTTTAGACGGTAAAAAACCTTCGAAAGAAAAACGATCCGACGGCAGTCCTGAAGCGCTCAGAGCGGTAATCGCCGCGCAAGGGCCGGGTAAGGGGATCACATTAAACCCAGATTGGCGCACATGGGAGACCAAGTGATAACCCGGATCAGAAATCAACGGGGTACCCGCATCTGAAATTAAGGCAATCGACAACCCAGCGGCAAGCTGATCAACAATCCACTGGGCACGAGCGCGCTCGTTATGGTCATGCAGCGCCGTAGTTTTTGTGGTAATACCAAAGTGGCTCAATAACTTACCGCTGTGGCGAGTATCTTCACAGGCGATCAATGAAACCTGATTCAGCACCTCTATTGCCCGTGAGCTCATATCGCCCAAATTACCTATGGGAGTAGGAACTATGTAGAGTGCGACGCTTTGGTCCATATATACCTCTGTAATGACAGTGCCAAGACTTTCGTCAAGCGCGAGAGAAGGTTAAACTAGAGGCTGCATCTTACCAGAGTGAAGCCCAGTGTTAAAAAGCCTGAATACAACTAAGTTCGTTTCCGTGGCCATTTTATCGGTAATCTTGGCGGGTTGTGGCACTAAAGCGCCCACCTCGACCCAAACCGCACCCACTGTGGCCACCTCTTTAGCATCCGCACCTTTGTCGGCCAATGTGTATTTAGCACAAGCAGCCAATAGCAAAGATGCCCTGCAGCGCGATACTCATTTGCTGCTCGCAGCCCATGCCTACATCAATGCCAATGACTACGCCGCGGCGCAGACGCTACTTCAATCGATACTGCCAAGCTTAACGCAAAGCCCCACCCTTCTGGCCGAGCATAAATACTTAACCGCGCGCGTGCTTGAACACACATCCACTTATAGTGATGCGCTTAACGTTCTGAATTATCCGAGCCATTGGAGTTTGCCCAGCTGGCAGATGATGTCTTATCACCAGTTGAAAGCACATTTATATCAATTGAATAAACAGCCCATTGAGCAAGTGCGCGAACTGAGCTTACTGACGGCTTATTTACCTGCGACTCAAGCCAACGAAGTGAATAATACCATTTGGCAAATACTGCAGCCAATGCACGAGCAAACCTTAAAAACGTTTACCCAAAATGCTAACTCTCCGGTATTTACCGGCTGGTTGCAGTTAGCTTATATCGCGAAACATTATGCCGTTGATCCAACACAACTCGTGCGTTACTTAGGTGAGTGGCAACAGCAAAATCCTTACCATCCTGCGGCGGCTAAACTCCCCACCGATCTCGACCGAGCCTTAAACGCTAAGCCCTTTGCACCGAAAAACATTGCGGTGCTTCTGCCGATGACTGGCCCTGTCGCTGGTGCAGCCAATGCGATTCGCCAAGGCATATTAGCCAGCTATATGGCTAAACAAAACGATAAAGTCGCGGTGAATTTCTACGACACCGCCAACGATGCGCCCAAGGCTTACCAACAAGCTCTGGCCGCTGGGGCGGAGTTTATTATTGGCCCATTATTGCCCGCAGAAATTGAACAACTGCAACAGATGACCGCAGTGAACACTGCCACGAATGCGACACCAACGGTGTCAAATTCAGTCGCCAGCACTGCCATAAGCGCGCCTGTGCCACAATTATTTTTAAATCAAGTCGATAAGTTTACGCCTGATCCAAACCAGTTCTACTTTGCCCTCTCTCCGGCGCAAGAGGCGACTGATGCCGCGGAGTACTTATACCACAATGGTGTAACCCTGCCATTGCTGCTCGCCAGTAACGATGCCCTTGGCAAACGTATGGCCGAGAGCTTCATTCAAGCGTGGAAAAAGAAGAGCGATAACGCTGTCGAGGTCTATTACTACGATAGCGGTGATAAAATGCGCACCACAGTACAAAACGCCCTTGGCGTGCGGGATAGCCAAGAGCGCATTGCCCGCATTAAAGAACTGCTCGGTAGCGCTGTTCAGTCCGACTTCCGCTCGCGCCAAGATATTGATGCTATTTATCTGATTTCAACACCGCAAGATCTGACTTTACTCAAGGCATTTATCGACGTTAATTTTAGTGTTTTCACGCAACCTGTACCTTTATATGCATCGAGCCGCAGTCGAGTTGAAAATGAAAGCACGCAAACCGCGCAGGATTTAAATAACTTAACCCTTAGTGACGCCCCTTGGTTGATGCAAAACGGTGAAGAAAATCTGATGGTCAACACCCTCTTTTCAAGCTGGAATAACAGCCATAAACGTTTGTTTGTTATGGGTTATGATGCAATGGATTTAATCAACCGCTTAGCACAAATGCGCTCATTCACGGGTCAGCCATATAATGGTCGCAGTGGTGCGCTATCTGTCAGTCAAGATGGCATCATTACTCGCCAATTAAGTTGGGGACGCTACCAAAGAGGCAGCTTCCGCCAACTATGACACTCGGACAGCAGGCCGAATTACAAGCCCAACGCTACCTTGAGCAACAAGGCTTAACGTTTGTCGAACGTAATGTCCGCTATCCGTTTGGCGAAATTGATTTAGTCATGCGCCATCACAGTCATTGGGTATTTGTCGAAGTGAAATATCGCTCAGCAAATCAATATGGCGGCGCATTACAGGCTCTGAGCAGCGCGCAGATCAAGCGAATTCGCAAAGCGGCCAACCACTATTTACAACGCAATAGACTCGATGTGCCTTGTCGGTTCGATGTCATCGCCATGGAAGCCGAACACATTGATTGGCTGGTCGATGCCTTTTAAGGGGCAATCGTTTAAAAATAACGACACAAATTATTTTAACGTCTGTGCCTCAACACGCTTGTGGAAATATGGCATTATAGCAACACTTTATCCCGAAAGGATTTATCCATGTTAGAACGCATTAAAGACAGCTTTACTGAATCTATCCAGACAAAAATCGATGCAGCCGAAGCACTGCCAGAATCTATTGCCAAAGCGGCCGAGATGATGGTGCATTGTCTTTTGGGTGGCAATAAAATCCTCGCTTGCGGTAACGGCGGCAGTGCCGGCGATGCACAACACTTCTCAGCAGAACTGCTAAACCGCTACGAGATTGAGCGCCCCCCCTTACCGGCCATCGCACTGTCAACCGATACCTCAACCATCACGGCTATCGCAAACGACTATAGCTATGACGAAATTTTCTCCAAACAGATTTTTGCCTTAGGTCAACCCGGCGACATTCTGCTCGCGATCTCGACCAGCGGTAACTCTGGAAACGTGATTAAAGCCATTGAAGCCGCCTTAAGCCGCGACATGACTATCGTATCGCTAACCGGTAAAGATGGCGGTGCTATGGCTGGCCTACTGAGCGTGAACGATGTGGAAATCCGCGTGCCTTCAAATGTCACTGCGCGCATTCAAGAAGTGCACTTACTGGTGATTCATTGCCTATGCGACAATATTGATCGCACTCTTTTCCCTCAGGACGAACAGCAATGAGACACTCTGCCCCGCTGCTAATGGTGTGCTTGCTGCTACAAGGCTGTGCGGGTGCCGTTATGGTGGGCGCAGTCAGTGGCGCCATGATGGCCAATGACGAACGTACCGTTAAAACTCAGCTTGATGATACCAATACTGACTTTAAGATCACTAGCGCACTGCTAGAGCAAGAAGACCTTAAAAAACAAACCAATATTACTGGCGTATCCGTTAATGGTAATGTGCTTATGATAGGCCAGGCCCCTAACTCTATACTCAGGGATAAAGCGGTTAAGGTCGTGCAAGATCTCAAACTGGGTGGCAACATCCACAATCAGATCCGCATTGGCAATCCCACCTCTTTTACCACTCGCAGCAACGACACTTGGATCACCACCAAAGTGAAGGGCCGCATGTTAAATGAGAAAGGGTTGGATGTGACCCGGATTAAAGTGATTACTGAAAATGGTGAAGTCTTCCTACTTGGGCTGATCCATCGCTCGCAAGCAGACTTAGCTGTTGATATCGCACGCAATACTGCTGGTGTGCGTAAAGTGGTAAAAGTCTTTGAGTATACAGAGTAATGTTGTAATTAACCGCCTTAAAACCTTAGCCTAAGTCCCGAGTTAACTCGCGCACTTAGGCTGAGGTGCAGATCATTATTTGCTCGCCACGGCCTCAGCCACTTTAGGTGGCGATTTTAATAAATACGATCCTAGCCAAGGTAAAAATAATGACGGCAACACAATTAAAGCGGCACCAAGCCAACTTAAACTATCCAACCATTCATCGAACAACAGCCAGCCCAAGAAGACAATAAACAATAATCCAGTGTATTCCGCAATCGCGATATCGCTCGCTTGTGCTTTACGATAGGCCAACACACAAAACCAGTGATACACCAATAAAAATGCGTTGCTCAGCAAGGCTACGCCCACCAACCCCCAGCTCAAACCTTCAATGCCCTGAAACGCGACAATGACTAACGTCGCAGGAATACCCAATAAGTTATATAGCATAAGAATTAACACCGGATGCTCAGCATGGGGCACTTTTTTAAGGGCCAACTGGTTCACCGCAAAGGTAAAAGCGGAAAATAACACAGCAATACCATACGCATTCATTTCGCTCGGTCGCAGAATAATCAAAATGCCGACAAAACCTAAGCCGGCACAAACGGTTTGTGCAGCGGTGATCCTCTCCTTCAGGAAAAAGTACCCCATTAAGATAATCATCAAAGGCGCCGAGTAAAATAATGAACTAACCGTCGCGAGCGGCAACGCCATCAAACCGATAATTAAAAAAAGCGCGCCAACTGAGCCTATGTTAGCGCGCCAAAGGTGAACTGAAATATGTGTCGTCATCGGACGCTGTGAATACAACCACACTGGCAACAACATCAATACCGACGAAATTTGCCTCACAAGGAGAAAAGTCGAGGCACTCGCATCGTCCGGTAACCATTTTATCGACACATCATAGAAAGCACTAAATAGGTTACCTACGATCAATAAAATCAGACCGATAACAACTGGGCGTTGCATTTTTTAACATCCATAAATCACCAGAGCGGCATGATAACCCTCGCAAAACGTAAGCTAAAATGATGCTTTCTCATGCTAGATGAATTAAATTCATACTAAAGCCTTTAGATGTTGAAAATAATGAGAAAGCTCCCACCATTACGCGCTCTGCAAGTGTTTGAGGCCGCCGCTAGACAGCAGCATTTTTCTAAAGCGGCTGATGAGCTGTGTATCACCCAAAGCGCCGTTTCTCACCAAGTACGAGTATTAGAAGAGTATTTTGGTGAGCAACTGTTCGACCGTCTAGGTCGCAAACTGCAGTTAACACCTAAGGGGCAGGGACTATTTTTAGAGTTAGAGCGAATATTCAACGAGTTAAGCGACCTCAACTTAAAAGTCCGCGACACGCCCGATCAACAACTCTGCTTAGCCGTCTATAGCTCTTTCTCAGTAAAATGGTTGATCCCAAGACTTGCTGATTTTCGCCGCCAATACCCGAGTGTGAAAATCCGCCTCGAAATGATCACCCAAGATCCTGATCTCAGCACCAGCACAGCGGATATCTTTATCGCTGGCAAACTCAACCAGCGCGGCTATTGGCAACAACTTCTCCATAAAGAACGCTTAGTTCCTGTGTGCAGCCCAAGCTTTTACCTTAAATGGCGCGACATTAGTCTGCGTAATTTCCAACAACAAGCTCTGCTGGTTGTGGATGAAGGCCCCTTAGGACTCGACTGGCACAAGTGGTCATCGGCGCACCAGATACCGCTCGATAATGAACAGCAACATGTTTTTAGCCATATAGTGATGGCGATTGAAGCCGCCATCGCCGGCCAAGGCTTGGCTCTCGCACCAGATTTCATGGTCGCAGGTGACATTACGACAGGACGCTTAGTCGCCTTAAATCTGCCCGATGTGCATACTGGATTTGAATTTACCTTCTTTTGTAAGCAACGCCGATTATCAGAGCCCGCAATTGCCGCCTTCTCCTCTTGGCTAACATCACAGGCCTAAGCTGAATTGGCTGCACAAAAAAGCCGACGAAAATGTCGGCTTAGTTTATTGATATTGATTGATTACACTAATAAACCAATCTTCTCATACACTTGCTTCAGGGTCACTTCGGCGCGCGCCTGTGCACACTGTGCGCCCGCTTTCATCACTTGATCTAAGTAAGCACGATCGCTACGAATCACGCGGTAACGCGCTTGCAGTGGCTCTAACATGCTCACAACCGCTTCGCCTGCTGCACCTTTCAAATGGCCATACATCTTGCCTTCAAACTCGGCTTCTAGGCTAGCAATGCTTTGCCCCGTCACACCCGACATCAGGCTCAAGAGGTTAGAAACCCCTGGCTTATTTTCCATATCGAAACGCACCACTGGCGGCTCATCACTGTCTGTCATGGCTTTTTTCAGCTTCTTCAGCACTGATTTTGGATCTTCTAGCAAGCCGATAACGTTATTACGGTTCTCGTCAGACTTAGACATCTTCTTTAGCGGCTCCTGCAGCGACATCACTTTAGCGCCATGTTCAGGAATAAACGGCTCTGGAATGGTGAAAGTATCACCGTAGGCATTGTTAAAGCGAGTTGCGATATCACGTGTTAACTCAAGATGTTGCTTCTGATCTTGGCCAACGGGGATTTCATTCGCTTGATAAAGCAGAATATCCGCCGCCATCAAAACTGGATAACCAAAGAGTCCCACATTGATATTATTCGCGTGCTTTTGCGACTTATCTTTAAACTGAGTCATGCGGCTCAACTCACCCATTTGGGTGTAGCAGTTTAATGCCCAGCCCAATTGTGTGTGTTGCGGTACCTGTGACTGAATAAACACTGTGCTCTTTTTAGGATCGACGCCGCAAGCCAAATACAGGGCTAAGGTATCTAAACACGCTTCGCGCAAAGCTTTAGGATCTTGGCGCACGGTAATGGCATGTAGGTCGACCACGCAATATAGGCAGTCGTGGCTATCTTGCATCGCAACCCATTGACGCAATGCACCCATGTAGTTACCTATGGTTAATTCGCCGGACGGCTGTGCACCGCTGAGTACTATGGGTTTAGTCATTACGTCATTGCTCCACTATCTATAGATAAAAAATACTAAAAAAATCGACTAAAAAACCGGTAACCCCCATTACTTGGTCGGTTTTACCCAGTTCAGAATCTCACTAAATTGCTCACATACGGCATCTGGGCCACTGAGGCCAATATCTTCACCGTAGTTGTAGCCGTAGGTCAAGCCGATTGACGCTATCCCCGCCGCTTTCGCCGCTAAAATGTCGTTTTTAGAATCGCCAACCATCAATAACTCTGTTTTATCCAATTGCCACTCATGTAATAAGTGCTGCAGCGGCAAAGGATCGGGCTTCATCTTCGCCAACGTATCACCACCTAACACTAAACTGAAAAAGTCGTTAATCCCAAAGGCATTGAGTAATGGCAAGGTAAAACGATAGGGTTTATTGGTCACAATCGCTAACGTAAAGCCTGCATCGAACAACGTTTGCAGCACTTGATGCACGTTGCTATACAGCGCACTGTGCTTTTCAAGATTCTCTTGATAATGATGCAGAAAAATCGGCATAGCTGCATCGAGGGTTGCTGGCTCGACATCCGTACCCAAGGCATGGCTCATCGCGCGGCGCATCAACATCTCTGCGCCGTTACCTATCCAAGTCCGCACTTGCGCCTCAGAGCAAGTGGTTAAACCTAACTCGTTCAAGGCGTCTTGCGTTGCGACGGCCAGATCTGGCACGCTGTCGATCAGCGTACCATCAAGATCAAACGCAATCGCTTTAATTTTATTCCACATACTATGCCCCAACTTTAGCAAGTTCAGTGCGCATCTCATCGACAACGGCTTTGTAATCTGGCTTGCCGAAAATAGCCGATCCCGCGACAAACATGTCGGCACCTGCAGCAGCGATTTCGGCAATATTATCAACCTTAACGCCGCCATCAACTTGTAAACGAATATCAAAACCACTGGCATCAATACGCGCACGCACTTGGCGCAGCTTATCCAAGGTTGCTGGAATAAAGGATTGGCCACCAAAACCAGGATTCACTGACATCAATAGGATCACGTCGAGTTTATCCATCACATGATCAAGATAATGCAATGGTGTGGCAGGATTAAACACCAGGCCAGCCTTGCAGCCGCATTCCTTAATCAACTGAAGGGTGCGATCGACGTGCTCAGAGGCTTCGGGGTGGAAAGTAATAATTGACGCGCCCGCTTTCGCAAAATCAGGCACGATACGATCAACCGGTTTTACCATTAAATGCACATCAATATCGGCGGTAATACCATAGTTACGCAGCGCTTGGCACACCATAGGGCCTATGGTTAAATTCG
>JBOFUF010000462.1:0-16423 GCA_051652445.1 Shewanella sp. | reverse complement strand
GGGGGTAACGGGGAGTATCCCACACCAACGCTCCTTCAAAAAGAGTAGAGAAGCATCCCTGTGCGCCAACATGCCAATCAGAATAATAAATGCATATTCTTCATAGCTTTAGCTCAACCATACTCCTATCATTTACTGCCATTCTTGGCTGAAATTACCACCAATAAAAAAGGCGCCTT
This sequence comes from Shewanella sp., assembly GCA_051652445.1. Classification (GTDB taxonomy): domain Bacteria; phylum Pseudomonadota; class Gammaproteobacteria; order Enterobacterales; family Shewanellaceae; genus Shewanella. The sequence goes on along the minus strand of JBOFUF010000462.1, from coordinate 16,244 downwards.
AGGCGCCTTTTTTCATCGTAAGGTTAGCTTACCAGCCTGTACGAATACGCAGCGCTTTGCCGATATCAGCAAGGGAGCGGACAGTCGTCACGCCCGCGGCTTCTAATGCAGCAAATTTATCTTCTGCAGTCCCTTTACCACCGGCGATAATCGCGCCAGCATGGCCCATACGCTTACCGGCAGGTGCTGTAACACCCGCAATGTAAGACACAACAGGCTTAGTCACGTGTGCTTTGATGTACGCTGCCGCCTCTTCTTCAGCGTTACCACCGATTTCGCCGATCATCACGATCGCTTCAGTCTGAGGATCGTTTTGGAACATTTTCAATACGTCGATGAAGTTAGTTCCTGGAATAGGGTCACCACCAATACCTACGCAAGTAGATTGGCCGAAACCTTCATCCGTCGTTTGCTTCACCGCTTCATAGGTCAGAGTACCTGAACGAGAAACGATACCCACTTTGCCTTTTAAGTGGATGTGACCTGGCATGATGCCAATCTTACATTCACCTGGGGTGATCACACCTGGGCAGTTAGGGCCTATCATCCGAACGCCCGTTTCTTCTAGCTTCACTTTAACTTGCAGCATGTCCAGTGTAGGAATACCTTCAGTGATACACACGATAAGCTCGATGCCACCGTCGATAGCTTCAAGAATGGCATCTTTACAGAAAGGAGCCGGTACATAGATCACAGACGCCGTGGCGCCAGTCACAGCCACAGCGTCTTTCACAGTGTTAAACACTGGCAGACCTAAGTGCATTTGACCGCCTTTACCAGGCGACACACCGCCCACCATTTTGGTACCGTAATCGATAGCTTGTTGTGTGTGAAATGTACCTTGACCGCCAGTGAAACCTTGGCAAATTACCTTGGTATCTTTATTGATTAAGACAGACATTATTTGCCCTCCGCCGCTTTAACTACTTGCTCAGCCGCGTCAGTTAGACTGGTAGCTGCAATGATATCTAGACCTGATTTAGCGAGTACTTCACGGCCAAGTTCAGCGTTAGTACCTTCTAAACGAACCACAACAGGTACTTTAACGCCCACTTCTTTAACCGCGCCGATAATACCTTCTGCGATCATGTCACAACGTACGATACCGCCGAAAATGTTAACCAGAACCGCTTTCACATTGCTGTCAGACAGAATGATTTTGAATGCTTCTGCTACACGTTCTTTCGTCGCTCCGCCGCCTACGTCTAAGAAGTTCGCTGGCTTGCCACCGTGCAAGTTCACGATATCCATCGTACCCATAGCAAGCCCTGCACCGTTCACCATACAGCCAACGTTACCGTCTAATGCGACATAGTTCAGTTCGAACATAGCAGCATGGGCTTCGCGGGCATCATCCTGTGATGGATCGTGCATCGCTTTGATTTTTGGTTGACGGTAAAGTGCATTACCATCGATACCAATTTTACCGTCTAGGCAGTGCAGGTTACCTTCAGTGGTAATAACCAGTGGGTTGATTTCAAGTAGTGCGAAATCATGGTCAACAAACATAGTCGCCAGACCCATGAAAATCTTAGTGAACTGCTTCATTTGAGTTGGGTTTAAGCCTAACTTGAAGCCAAGATCACGTGCTTGATAACCTTGTGGGCCAGTCAAAGGATCGATGATTGCAGTGTGGATGAGTTCTGGCGTTTCTTCTGCCACTTTCTCAATTTCAACACCGCCTTCCGTCGACGCCATAAACACCACACGACGCGTCGCGCGGTCAACAACGGCACCTAAGTACAGTTCGTTAGCGATGTCGGTGCAGCTTTCTACTAAAATTTTAGCAACCGGCTGGCCTTTCTCATCAGTTTGATAAGTCACCAGATTTTTGCCTAACCAGTGTTCGGCAAAGGCTCTGATTTCTTCTTTATCGCCAGTGACTTTCACGCCACCCGCTTTACCGCGACCGCCGGCGTGCACTTGACACTTAACAACCCATAAATTTCCGCCAATATGGCCTGCCGCTTCTACAGCTTCTTGGGCTGTATCACATGCGAAACCTTCTGACACTGGTAAACCATATTCGGCAAATAGGGATTTTGCCTGATACTCATGCAAATTCATGATGATCTATCCATATACTTCTAATCATATCCAACTGGCCCGTTTGGGCCAGTCACGAGGGTATGTCTGGCTCTTTCGTTAAGCACAACCTCTTATCGAGCAGGCTTATAGATCAAGTAACAGACGGGTTGGGTCTTCTAGGAAGTCTTTGATCGCAACCAAGAAACCAACAGACTCACGGCCATCAATAATACGATGGTCATATGAGAGTGCTAGGTACATCATGGGCAGAATTTCAACCTGACCATTGACTGCCATTGGGCGATCTTTAATGGCATGCATGCCTAAAATTGCACTTTGTGGCAGGTTAAGAATGGGGGTCGACATCAGTGAACCGAACACGCCACCGTTGGTCACCGTGAAGTTGCCGCCAGTCATGTCGGCCACGGTCAGCTTACCGTCACGGCCTTTGATGGCTAAATCACGGACCGCTTTTTCGATTTCAGCGAGGTTCATGGTATCGGTGTCACGTAATACTGGTGTAACCAGACCTCGTGGTGTTGATACTGCAATACTGATGTCAAAATAGTTGTGATACACAATGTCATCGCCATCAATAGAGGCGTTGACTTCAGGGAAACGCTTCAACGCTTCAGTCACGGCTTTGATGTAAAAAGACATAAAGCCTAAACGGATACCGTGGCGCTTTTCAAAGATATCTTGGTATTGCTTACGGATATCCATGATGGGCTTCATGTTCACTTCGTTAAACGTGGTGAGCATCGCGGTAGAGTTTTTCGCTTCTAACAGACGATTAGCAATTGTCTTACGCAGACGTGTCATGGGCACGCGCTTTTCGCTACGGCCAACCGCTAACGGAGCCACAGCAGGTGTTACTGGCGCCGCTGCTTTAGGGGCGCCTTTTGATGCAGAGCTAACGAAGGCTTCAACGTCTTCTTTCGTAATACGTCCCCCCACGCCGGTGCCTTTTACTTTGCTGGCATCCACATTGTGCTCAGCCAGTAAACGGCGTACAGATGGGCTTAGCGCATCACTATTTTCATTGCTGGTATCAGCAGCAGGCATTGCCGCTTCAGCTTGCGCTTTAGTGACTTCTTTACCTGATACGGCACCGGCGATGAATTTAGCGATCACTTGTTCACCCAGAACCGTGGCGCCTTCTTCAAACAAAAACTCACCAATATGGCCATCTTCTGGCGCAACCACTTCAAGAACCACTTTATCGGTTTCAATATCAACCAGGTTTTGATCACGAGAAACATGCTGGCCCACTTTCACATGCCAAGTGGCAATCGTGGCATCGGCAACAGATTCTGGTAGTACGGGTACCTTGATTTCGATACTCATGAAAAACTATCCTTTTATAAAATGTCTATTACTACAGTGTGACGGTAAGTTTTAAGGCACTGTTCACTAAAGATTCTTGCTGATGTGCGTGCAACTCAGGGTAACCACAGGCTGGCGCAGCTGACGCTTCACGACCGGCATACGTTAACTGTGCACCTGCAGGAACCGCAGCCCAGAAATGATGTTGACTGGAGTACCAAGCACCTTGATTCTGCGGCTCTTCCTGACACCAAACAAAATCATTAACATGTTGGTATGCAGCCAAAGCAACGATCATTTCATCATGTGGGAACGGATATAACTGTTCGACACGGATTAACGCGACGTTAGTGAGATTTTCTTTGCGGCGCTTTTCCAATAGCTCGAAGTAAACCTTGCCACTACAGAAGACAACGCGGTCGACCTGACTTGCTTCCAACGTATCGATTTCACCGATCACGTTTTGGAAACTGCCACTGGCTAATTCTTCCAAGCTTGAAACGGCTAATGGATGACGTAACAATGATTTCGGTGACATAACGATAAGTGGTCGACGCACAGGGCGCACGACTTGGCGGCGCAGCATATGGTAAACCTGTGCAGGCGTTGAAGGCACACACACTTGCATATTGTGGTTAGCACACATCTGCAAGAAACGCTCTAAACGGGCGCTCGAATGCTCAGGGCCTTGACCTTCATAGCCATGGGGTAACAGCATAGTCAGGCCACATAAACGGCCCCATTTCTGCTCACCCGACGATAAGAATTGGTCAATGACCACTTGGGCACAGTTCGCAAAGTCGCCAAACTGCGCTTCCCAAATGGTCAATCCGCCAGGTTCTGTTGTCGCATAACCATACTCAAACGCCAGCACTGAGGCTTCAGATAATACTGAGTCTGTAATATCGACGGGACCTTGCTCATCAGCAATGTTGCGCAGTGGCATGTAAGTCGTGCCATCGTTTTGATTGTGCAATACCGCATGACGATGGAAGAAAGTGCCACGACCAGAATCTTGCCCCGTAATACGTACGCGCTTGTTGTCTTCTAAAATCGAAGCATAAGCCAAGGTTTCTGCAAAGCCCCAATCGAGTGGTTTCTCGCCTTTTGCCATCGCTAAACGGTCGCTATAAATCTTCGCAACGCGTGATTGCAATGGATGGCTTTCAGGCACATAGCTCAATTTGTCAGCCAGACTTTGCAAACGTTCAGCCGACATGGAGGCTTGATACGCTTCATCCCACTCACGACCAATATACGGTGCCCAGTCAACAGAATGTAACGTCATGGGGCGCCATTCTTTGACCACACAATCACCTTGATCGAGTGCATCGCGGTAATTATTGATAAGACCTGTCACATCATCAGCAGCCATCACGTTTTGGGCAATTAACTTATCGGCATAAATCTTACGTGGCGTGGGATGTTTTTTAATCTTGGCATACATCAGCGGCTGAGTCGCACTTGGCTCATCGGCTTCGTTATGACCATGACGGCGATAACACACCAGTTCAACCACCACATCACGTTTGAACTCGTTACGATAATCAACGGCTAACTGTGACACGAAAGCCACCGCTTCGGGATCATCTGAGTTAACGTGGAAAATCGGTGCCTGAACCATCTTAGCGATGTCAGTACAGTATTCAGTTGAACGTACATCCGCATGGTTAGAGGTCGTGAAACCCACTTGGTTATTCACCACGATGCGTATGCTGCCACCGACAGTAAAGCCGCGAGTTTGAGACATGTTGAATGTCTCTTGCACTATCCCTTGACCCGCGATTGCAGAGTCGCCGTGAATCGTAATCGGCATGACTTGTAAGCCATTCTTACAACCACGACGGTCTTGACGGGCACGTACAGAACCAATCACCACAGGGTTAACGATTTCAAGATGCGATGGGTTAAAGGCCAGTGCTAAATGCACATTGCCGCCCGGCGTTTCAAAATCAGAAGAAAAACCTTGATGGTACTTAACGTCACCCGAACCGTGGGTATCAGCATGCTTACCGGCAAACTCATCGAACAAATCAGCAGGACGCTTACCTAATATGTTGACTAATAAGTTTAAACGGCCACGGTGTGCCATACCGACAACGATTTCTTTTGTTCCGGCTTCACCAGCGCGATAAATGATTTCACGCATCATAGGCACTAACGCATCACCGCCTTCTAATGAGAATCGTTTTGCACCGGGAAATTTAGCACCTAAGTATTTTTCAATGCCTTCTGCGGCGTTTAATCCTTCAAGAATGCGTGTCTTAACACTTTTATCGTAGTTAGCTTTACCTAAAGAAGGTTCGAGGCGTTGTTGGATCCAGCGTTTCTCATCGGTATCGGTAATGTGCATATATTCAGCACCGATAGAGCCACAGTAGGTGGCTTTCAGCGCGTTGACCAACTCCGCAAGCTTCATGGTTTCGCCACCATGAGCAAAAGAACCGGTATTAAACTCACGATCCATGTCTTCTTTAGTCAAGCCGTGAAAGGCCGGGTCTAAATCAGCAACGGGTTCACGTTTCCACAGTTCAAGGGGATCAAGATTGGCACCTTGGTGACCACGGAAACGATGGGCGTTAATTAATTGCAGGACTTTAACTTGTTTAGCATCCATTTCAGGATCCGTCACACGAGCTGAGCTCTTATGGCGACCTTCTAACGCTAAACTGCGAAAATAATCTCGTACTTTTGAGTGAGCAGCTTCAGGCGCATCAACAGAGGCACCGTTCACAGGAGGGAGATTATCAAATACCGCACGCCAATCATCAGCGACTGACTGTGGGTCTTCTTGATAGGCTTCATACATCTCTTCTACGTAGGTCGAATTTGCACCACTTAAGTGAGATGATTCGAGCCAAGCTTTCATGATGCCTTGGTGCATTTCTATTCCTTTCAAACTTTATACACGTGCTTAGCCATAGTATTAAATATGCAGTCTGTAGAGATTACCTTCGACGCATAATTTCTGCCGCCCCTAGATGTCCAGATATACGGCGCGTTGTCTTCCATTACATACGCAAAAGAGCCACCTCCTCTATTAGAAAGTGACTCTTCAAGAGCTATATTATTATTGATTTCAGCTCGGGTTGGCGCATTACACTGCTCGCTTCAACAGCATGGACTTAATATGACCAATTGCTTTAGTCGGATTAAGACCTTTTGGACAAACGTCAACGCAGTTCATGATGCCATGGCAACGGAACACGCTATAGGCGTCGTCCAGCTCAGATAAACGTTCTTCTGTAGCGGTATCGCGACTGTCGATCAAGAAACGATATGCATGAAGCAGACCGCTTGGACCGATAAACTTATCAGGATTCCACCAGAATGATGGGCAAGCCGTAGAACAACAAGCACACATGATACATTCGTACAAACCATCTAAATGAGCACGCTCTTCAGGGGATTGTAAGTGTTCACGGGCTGGCTGTTTCTCATCATTGATGAGGTAAGGCTTGATCTTCTCATACTGCTTATAGAACTGAGTTAAATCAACAATTAAGTCACGAACAACTGGCATACCTGGTAATGGACGTATTTCTAATTTCTTGCCTTTAAAGGTAGAAACTGGGGTAATACACGCCAGACCATTCTTACCATTCATGTTCACACCGTCGCTGCCACACACGCCTTCACGGCATGAACGACGGAATGACAGCGTCGGATCTTGCTCTTTCAACTTGATCAGTGCATCGAGCACCATCATGTCAGAGCCTTCAGCCACGTCTAAGCTGTAATCCTGCATATACGGTTTAGTATCTACGTCAGGATTGTAGCGATAAACTGCAAATGTCAATTTCATCTTTGCAACTCCTAGTAGGTACGTTTCTTCGGTGGGAAGGCTTCACGTAACTTAGGTGCCATGTTCACTGCACGACGATCCATCGTTTCAGTGATAGGGTCAAATAAGCTGTGGCATAACCAGTTGTCATCATCACGCTCTAAATAATCTTCACGTGAGTGAGCACCACGACTTTCGGTACGGAAGTTAGCCGCATAAGCCGTAGCAATTGCCGTTGCCATTAAGTTATCTAACTCTAAGCATTCAATACGTTGAGTGTTGAATTCACGAGAGTTATCAGACAATTTAGCATTAGCAAGACGTTCGCGGATCACTTTTAACTGCTCTAAACCTTCAGCCATAGCATCGCCACGACGGAATACAGAGAAGTTTAATTGCATACACAATTGCAGATCCTTACGGATTTGCGTGGGATCTTCGCCATCTTTGTTGCTTTCCCAACGATTCAGACGCGCCAGAGAGGCAGCAATATCCGCATCGCTGGCATCTTTTGGATCGTCAGTCTCATCCAAAGCTTTACCTAAATGCTGACCCGCTGCGCGGCCAAAGACCACTAAGTCAAGCAGTGAGTTACCACCTAAACGGTTTGCACCATGTACAGATACACAGGCAATCTCACCCACAGCGAACAGGCCAATAACATCATGTTCTGTGCCGTCTTCATTCTTACGAATGACTTGACCACTGACCTTAGTTGGTAGGCCGCCCATCATATAATGACAGGTTGGTAGTACTGGAATTGGACCATCCGCCGGATCGATATGCGCAAAGGTACGAGACAATTCACACACGCCTGGTAAACGTGCTTCAAGTGTTTCTTTACCTAAGTGATCAAGCTTGAGTAAACAGTGTGGGCCTAATGGACCGTCTAAACCACGACCTTCACGGATTTCAGTCATCATTGAACGTGCTACCACGTCCCGTGATGCCAAGTCTTTCGCGTTAGGGGCATAACGCTCCATGAAACGCTCGCCGTCTTTGTTCAGCAGATAACCGCCTTCACCACGACAACCTTCAGTCACAAGTACACCCGCGCCGGCGATGCCAGTGGGATGGAATTGCCACATTTCCATGTCTTGCATTTGCACGCCGGCACGCATTGCCATACCTACGCCGTCACCGGTATTGATATGCGCGTTCGTCGTCGACGCGTAAATGCGCCCTGCACCACCGGTCGCAAGAATCGTGGCTTTGGCTTTGAAATAAACGATATCGCCGGTTTCAATTTCAATCGCAGTACAGCCCACAATGGTGCCATCGGTGTTTTTAACCAGATCTAATGCATACCATTCTGAGAAGACTTGCGTCTTGTGCTTAACGTTTTGTTGGTATAAACAGTGCAGCAACGCATGACCAGTACGGTCGGCAGCTGCCGCAGTACGTGCAGCCTGCTCGCCACCAAAATTCTTAGATTGACCACCAAACGGACGTTGGTAAATCGTACCATTTTCGAAACGAGAGAAAGGCAAACCCATTTGCTCAAGCTCAATAACCGCTTCAGGACCGGTTTTACACATGAATTCAATCGCTTCTTGGTCACCGATAAAATCGGAACCTTTCACGGTGTCGTACATGTGTTGTTCCCAATGATCTTCATGGGCGTTACCTAACGCAACGGTAATACCACCCTGCGCAGATACCGTATGAGAACGGGTTGGGAATACTTTTGATAAAAGCGCACAGCTTTTACCTTCTTTGGAAATCTGCAGCGCTGCACGCATACCAGCGCCACCGGCACCGATCACTACAGCATCAAATTCACGTACTGGAATACTCACTTAAACACCCCACACAATAACAATGCCGGCCGCTAAATAACAAAATACGGCAACGACAAAAGTGAACTGTAAAACACCACGTAACGACGTGCACTTGACGTAATCGGTCAGCACTTGCCATACACCAATCCAAGCGTGTACTAACAAAGCTACCAGCGTCAGAAGTGTAAACACTTTCATTGGCAGAGCACTAAATAGGCCATGCCAAACGTCGTAGGTGAGAGGGGAACTACCTGCAATAAAGCCAACCAAGAAAATGGTGTAACAGGCGAGGATCACTGCACTAGCGCGTAGTAGAATATAGTCATGAACACCACTGCGTCCAAAACTTGCTGCATTGGTTACCATACCCAGATCCCCGCTATGATTGAAAAGGCTACCGTTAACGCAAATACAGCTTTCGCTGATGCGGCACCCGATGACAATTCTTCCCAACGACCCGTATCCATGACCAAGTGGCGCAGGCCACCCAATAAATGATACGCCAGTGCCGTCATAATGCCCCACAGGATGAACTTCATCACGAAGTTATCAAATAGAGACTGTACGCCAGCGAAACTTTCAGCGGATGCTAAAGATGAATTTAGCAACCAGATGAGAATGCCTACTGCGAACAGCATGATGACACCGGAAACACGGTGAAGAATTGACGCAATCGCTGTTGCAGGAAAGCGAATGGTATGCAGATCTAAATGGACAGGTCTTTGCTTTTTCACGTTCTGCTCACTCAGCTCCATTGAGCATTATTTTTGTTATGTGAACCGCTTTTGTACCCAATTTGAACAGGAGATGAATCACTGCAAAAGTAAACACAAAAGCATAGTTTAAACAAACTGTTAAATATTTGAGTACACATTCACTTAACATGTAAACAAAGGGTACTTTATAATCGTTGTTTGCAGCCCTTATTGGGCGACGCTAGTATACTCGCGGCAAATGTCAAACACAAACATCACATAATGCAAATTATGTTTTTTTTGATATTTTTTACTGTAAGTGTCAGTTACCAATAGAAAAGTAAAGCATTTTATACCATGGTCTAACAAATTTAAACGCTTATTTAAATTGAAATGTGATCTAGAATAGCTGTAAAGTAATGGCGGTTTGACATGCCGCACTCACAGATAAGAACTAAGTAATAAGGAGAACGGGGTATGGCTGATTTAAAAGCCAAATTAGAATTACCAGGGAACGACTCGATAGAATTGCCAGTAAAGCAGGGAACCGCTGGTTTTGACGTAATCGATATCAGTAAGCTTGGCAGTAAAGGTTACTTTACCTTTGATCCAGGTTTTCTCGCGACTGCCTCCTGTGAATCGGCAATTACCTATATTGATGGTGATCTGGGTATATTGTTACACCGTGGCTATCCAATCGATCAACTTGCCGTTGACTCTGATTACCTAGACCTGTGTTATTTGCTGCTTTACGGCGAACTGCCGACCAAAGCGCAATATGACGAGTTTGTACATACAGTTAAAAACCACACTATGGTTCACGAGCAGATAGCCTTCTTCTTTAGAGGTTTCCGTCGTGATGCTCATCCTATGGCCATGTTATGTGGTGTGACGGGGGCATTATCTGCATTTTACCAAGACTCTCTGGATGTTAACGATCCATGTCACCGTGAAATTGCCGCCTATCGCTTAATCTCAAAAATGCCGACCATCGCGGCCATGTGCTACAAATACTCTGTAGGTCAACCCTTTGTTTATCCAAGAAATGACTTGAGCTACGCGGGTAACTTTTTGAGCATGATGTTTGCGGTGCCCAGTGAACCTTACAAGGTCAATCCAATTGTTGAACGTGCGATGGACAGGATCTTCATTCTACATGCTGATCACGAACAAAACGCGTCTACTTCAACGGTACGTTTAGCGGGCTCTTCAGGTGCCAATCCCTTCGCGTGTATCGCTGCAGGTATTGCATCTCTTTGGGGACCTGCACATGGCGGTGCTAACGAAGCCTGTTTGCAAATGTTAGAAGAAATCGGTTCTGTTGAGCGCATTCCTGAATTCATTGAACGTGCTAAAGACAAAAACGATCCGTTCCGTCTTATGGGTTTTGGACATCGGGTTTACAAAAACTTTGACCCACGTGCCAAAGTCATGCGTGAAACGTGTCACGAAGTGCTCAAAGAACTAAAAGTGCAAGATCCGTTATTAGATGTCGCAATGGAACTGGAACGCATCGCGCTTGAAGATGAATACTTTATTTCTAAAAAGCTGTATCCAAACGTTGACTTCTACTCTGGCATTATAATGAAAGCCATAGGGATCCCAACCAGTATGTTCACTGTGTTATTTGCACTGGCGCGTACTGTTGGTTGGATTGCTCACTGGAAAGAAATGTTAGATCAACCAGGCCACAAGATCAGCCGTCCGCGTCAGTTATACACTGGCGAAACCGCGCGTGATTTCATCGCACAAGACAAACGCTAAGCTGTGCAGCTTACGCATTTAAAAGCGCCTCTGGGCGCTTTTTTCATATCCAGCAATGTCCTTTTACACTTTCCGCGTCAGAGTAAATACCTTGTTGCAATTACCTTGTTGTGCGACTTGAGTTAACTATGCTTAGCTATCCTCATCATTTTATAAACTTTTTGGCTACATTTAGCGAGATTCACTAAATAAACGCATGACAAAAACACACTAAAGCCATGAAACAAAGGCAATTTTTAGATTGGATCACTTTGTGCATATAAATACAATCGCAATTAAATACCACAGGTAACACTTTGTATGGAAAAGTTAAACATGGCTCAATTTGCCCTACCCCTACTCCTCATTTCAATGCTAGCAGCATGTGGTAAGGAAGACGTGGCCAAAAAAGAAGAAAAATATGCTATTCCTGTCGAAACCACAACTGTAGTACAAGGTGACGTTTCTTCTTTCTACAGTACAACGGCCACCTTAGAGGCACCACAAGAAGCCAATGTCGTCAGTCGTATATCAGGGCTGATTGAATCACTTGCCGTTGAAGAAGGTGACCGCGTTCAAAAAGGCCAAGTGCTTGCGGTGATCGATGCTAAACGGCAGCAATATGATTTAGACCGCTCAGAAGCGGAAGTCAAAATCATTGATCAAGAATTAAATCGTCTGAAAAAAATGAGCAACAGAGAGTTTATTAGCGCAGATTCGATGGCCAAACTTGAATATAACTTGCAAGCGGCTATCGCTAAAAAAGATCTTGCCGAGCTACAAGTAAAAGAAAGCCGTGTGATTTCTCCTATTAGCGGCGTAGTGGCTAAACGTTATGTTAAAGCCGGTAATATGGCGAAAGAATTTGGCGAATTATTTTATATCGTCAACCAAGATGAACTCCACGGTATCGTTCATTTACCAGAGCAACAGCTTACCAGCTTAAAACTTGACCAAGAAGCCCAAGTCTTTAGTCATCAACAGAGCAAAAATGCTATCCACGCCAAAGTATTGCGAATAAGCCCCATTGTTGACCCGCAAAGTGGTACTTTCAAGGTTACGCTTGCTGTACCCAATCAAGACGCGCGTCTTAAAGCAGGCATGTTTACCCGCGTTGAGCTTAAGTACGACACGCGTAAGAACGTGATTACTGTTCCCTATAGTGCCTTGATTAACCAAGATAACAAACAAGCTTTGTATGTTATTGATGGCACCCATGCGAACCGTCGTGAAGTGGAAATTGGCTATCGTGAAGGTGATGCTGTTGAAGTGATTGCAGGGGTTAAACTCGGTGAAAAAGTGGTTACCCGCGGCCAACAAAATTTGAAAGACCAATCGTTAGTCGAAGTGATCATCCCCCTCGATCTTGCTTCCGCGAAGAACTGATAGGAGCCTTTCATGTCGATTATCAGTACTTCCGTTAAACGGCCTGTCACAGTATGGATGTTCATGCTGGCGATAATGTTATTCGGTATGGTGGGGTTTTCACGCTTAGCAGTGAAATTGCTACCAGACTTAAGCTACCCCACACTAACCATTCGCACTATGTACTATGGTGCTGCGCCTGTCGACGTCGAACAGCTCGTCTCTAAACCCATTGAAGAAGCCGTCGGCGTGGTCAAGGGGTTACGTAAAATCAGTTCTATTTCACGCTCAGGTATGTCAGATGTGGTGCTTGAGTTTGAATGGGGCACCACCATGGACATGGCGAGTTTAGATGTACGTGAAAAACTCGACACCATTGCCCTACCTCTGGATGTTCAAAAGCCGCTAATGCTGCGTTTTAACCCCAATCTTGACCCTATCATGCGTCTTGCGCTATCTGTGCCTAATGCTGCTGAAACTGACCTTAAGCAAATCCGTACCTACGCAGAAGAAGAACTCAAGCGCCGTTTAGAAGCACTTTCAGGTGTGGCAGCCGTACGCTTATCGGGCGGTTTAGAGCAAGAAGTACATATTCTGCTCAACCAAGAGAAACTGGCGCAGCTTAATCTTAATGCCGATGATATTAAACGTCGTATTAATGAGGAAAATATTAATCTTTCCGCTGGTAAAGTCATCCAAGGCGATCGCGAATACTTAGTACGAACACTTAACCAATTCAATTCATTAGAAGAGTTAGGCCAAGTGATCGTTTACCGCGATGAACAAAACTTAGTGCGTTTGTTCGAAGTCGCCACGATTACCGATGCTTATAAAGAGCGCAGCGATATCACCCGCGTTGGTAGTCAAGAATCCATTGAGCTGGCGATTTATAAAGAAGGTGACGCTAACACTGTCGCCGTGGCCCAAAAACTGCGCGATGAACTCGTTAAAATCAATCAAGACCCCAAGCAAAACAAACTCGAGGTTATTTACGATCAGTCTGAGTTTATCGAAAGTGCGATAAGCGAAGTCACCTCTTCGGCGCTGATCGGCAGCGTATTGTCTATGCTGGTGATTTACCTGTTCTTGCGTAACATAATCCCGACGCTGATTATTTCGATCTCAATCCCTTTCTCGGTCATCGCGACCTTTAACATGATGTATTTTGCCGATATCAGCTTAAACATCATGTCATTAGGCGGTATCGCACTCGCAATTGGTCTCTTGGTCGATAACGCTATTGTCGTATTAGAAAACATCGACCGCTGTCGCAGCGAAGGGATGAACAAGTTAGATGCCGCCATCACAGGCACCAAAGAAGTTGCAGGCGCAATATTTGCCTCGACACTCACCACGCTGGCAGTGTTTGTGCCCTTAGTGTTCGTGGATGGAATTGCTGGCGCGTTGTTCTCAGAGCAAGCCTTAACGGTCACATTTGCGCTGTTAGCGTCCTTGTTAGTCGCCTTAACCTCTATCCCTATGCTGGCATCACGGACAGGCTTTAACACCTTACCCGCACTGATTAAAAACACGCCTAAAGATAAACCCACGACTAAGATGGGTAAGTTCAAACACTATAGTGCTACTGTGTTTTCTTTCCCTATTATTCTGATTTTTAATTACTTACCCAGCGCACTATTGACCTTGATTTTGATTATTGGCCGTTTCTTTTCATGGCTTATCGGTCTCGTGATGCGGCCATTAAGTACCGGTTTTAACATTGTTTACCACAGTATTGAGAAGGTGTATCACACGCTCCTCGCCTCCGCTCTGCGCCACCAAATGACCGCCTTGTTACTCACAATTACCCTAACTGGCGCGTGTTTTAGCCTATTACCTCGCCTGGGTATGGAGCTTATCCCACCCATGAATCAGGGCGAGTTTTATGTGGAGATATTACTGCCCCCAGGTACTGCGGTCAGCAAAACCGATAAGGTATTACAACAGCTCGCGCTCTCCATTAAGGACAGATCTGAAGTCAAACATGCCTACAGCCAAGCCGGTAGTGGGGGTTTGATGACATCTGATACCGCCCGCGGGGGAGAGAACTGGGGGCGCTTGCAAGTGGTGCTTAACGATCACGCAGGCTATAACGCGGTCACTCAAGCGCTGCGTGATACGGCGCGCCGCATTCCAGAACTGGAAGCACAAATTAAACAACCAGAGTTATTCAGCTTTAAAACGCCCTTAGAGATTGAGCTCACCGGTTACGATTTGAACTTGCTTAAAGGCAGTGCAGATACGCTGGTCAAAGCACTCTCTGCATCGGATCGTTTTGCCGACGTCAATACCAGCTTGCGAGATGGTCAACCTGAACTGAGTATTCGTTTCGATCATGCACGATTAGCAGCGCTAGGCATGGATGCACCCACGGTGGCAAACCGTATTGCCCAACGTATCGGCGGCACTGTGGCCAGCCAATACACAGTGCGTGACCGTAAGATTGATATTTTGGTGCGCAGTGAACTGGCAGAGCGGGATCAAATCAGCGACATCGATGCCTTAATCATCAATCCGAACAGCAGCCAACCGATTGCCTTAAGCGCTGTCGCTGAAGTGTCATTGCAGTTAGGCCCCTCGGCGATTAACCGTATCAGCCAACAACGGGTGGCACTGGTGTCGGCTAACCTCGCCTACGGTGACTTAAGCGATGCGGTGGCCCAAGCACAGCAAATATTATCGCAACAAGTGCTACCCACGTCGGTACAAGCTCGCTTTGGCGGTCAAAATGAAGAAATGGACCATTCGTTTCAGTCACTCAACATTGCGCTTATTTTGGCCATTTTTTTAGTGTATTTAGTCATGGCGAGTCAGTTTGAATCACTGCTGCATCCCTTGCTTATCCTCTTTACGGTACCTATGGCATTGGCGGGCAGTGTGCTTGGGCTATATCTCACCCAAACTCATTTGAGTGTAGTGGTGTTTATTGGCCTTATCATGTTAGCTGGGATAGCCGTGAACAATGCGATTGTACTGGTGGATCGTATTAATCAATTACGCGGCGAAGGTATGGAGAAACTCAATGCTATTCGTGCTGCCGCCAAATCACGACTACGGCCGATTATGATGACAACCCTCACCACCACCCTAGGGTTATTACCCATGGCAATAGGGCTTGGCGATGGTGCTGAGGTGCGCGCACCGATGGCGATTACTGTGATCTTTGGTCTGAGTTTCTCGACATTACTGACCTTAATTGTGATCCCAGTGCTTTATGCCCTGTTCGACCGCAAAGCCTTCAACCCTAAAAATGAGCAGATAACAGACACTGATGGCACGCTAGCAACACAGGATGCTCGACCATGAACCTGACCCGTTTAGCGATTAAGCGCCCCGTGACCACCAGCATGTTCTTCTTTGCTATCTTGCTATTTGGTCTGGTATCGAGTCGATTGTTACCGCTGGAAATGTTCCCCGGCATCGATATTCCACAAATAGTGGTGCAAGTGCCCTATAAAGGCTCGACCCCTGCGGAAGTCGAGCGCGATATCACCAAAGTGCTGGAAGAATCCCTGGCCACCA
>JBOFUF010000461.1:0-1749 GCA_051652445.1 Shewanella sp. | reverse complement strand
GTTAGCGCTCACAGTAGAGGAATGCTGGCAAATTGTGGATACTGCTGAACGCACCCAGAAAAACGGCATGATGATGAAAAACGTCAACTACGGCCGTGAAAAACTGATGGTGCTCAACATGGTACGCCAAGGTGTGTTTGGTTAGTTGCTCCACGGCGAAGCTGCTTATATCCACGAGCTCCGCGGGCAGATGAAGGAAATAAACCATAAGACGGGCTCATAGCGGCATGGACTCTGTGATGTTATGGCGCATGGTTTATTGCCTACGCAATGGCGAGGCCTTAGATCAGGATGTGTACGATGGCGCGTCTTGGTCGGTGGTGAATATCTTAAGTGAACATTGAGTCAATGACCGCAGTAATTCGGTCACCTGCCCTGATTTTACCCGCGGAGCGTGGCAAACGTCCCAGCCATGAGAGGTAAGAAAACCACGATAAGAAACCAACTAACTAACGATAAGCGCTAATAGTAGCCAATTTCTTTAATTTTCAGAGAAAAATCACCACTTTGCTGGGCACCAATCACTAGCCCTAGACTGCACACTTGGCTTAAATTTATTGCCACTCTGGAAATCTGCTGACCTCTACACTGGGGTAGGAAGTCACTGAAGGGGATTTCGATACGCTGCCAATTCAATATTCTAGCGTCACTCACACCAAACGTTTGATGGCTTGGCCTGGGCATAGGCGCTTGATAAACCGTGCTTTGGGGGGTGTCGACATCCTTTAAATTCACTTTATAGTCTTTAGGTCGGTTGCCATCGAGTTCTACATAGAACCCAGTAAATCCACTGACATCTATAGGGCTAAACTCACAACGCACTGACGCAAACCCACCGCCATTTGCCAGCGACACATGGCCACTAAACTCACCATAGCCTAAAGGTGACACCGTCATCTTACTGCGGGACAAACCGCCCATCACAGTGTCATTTATTCCATACCAGGGCTTCGCGGCATCGAGCACGCTAAAATCAACAAAGACCATAAAGACTCCCATAAAAAAAGCAGCCACCTAAGCGACTGCTTCTATTGAAATTTACAATATAAATCACTGCACTCGTTAACTCAGTTTAGCTTTATTCTCCGCAGCTTCACAAGCGGCAGCGGTAAAGATCACATCGGTTGAACTGTTTAACGCCGTTTCAGCAGCATCTTGAACCACGCCAATAATAAAGCCTACCGCAACCACTTGCATGGCCACATCGTTAGAGATGCCAAACAAGCTACAAGCAAGCGGGATCAGCAACAGTGAACCCCCTGCGACACCTGATGCACCACAAGCAGAAATTGCAGCCACCAAACTTAATAGCAGCGCCGTCAATAAATCGACTTGAATACCCATGGTATGCGCTGCCGCTAAGGTCAACACAGTGATCGTGATCGCCGCCCCACCCATGTTAATGGTGGCTCCTAAGGGAATTGATACTGAGTAAGTGTCTTTATGCAGCTTTAACTTTTCACACAGTGCCATATTCACCGGAATATTCGCTGCACTTGAGCGAGTAAAAAACGCCGTCACACCACTTTCACGCAAGCATTGAAATACCAGCGGATACGGATTACGTTTAATCTTCAGGTAAACAATAAAAGGATTCACAACGAAGGCAATAATGGCCATCGCACCAAGTAACACTGCGAGTAACTGCGCATAACCCGCAATGGCGGCAAAACCAGTTTCGGCAAAGGTTGCTGCGACTAAACCAAAAATACCAATAGGGGCTAAACGGATAATGAAACGCACCATTTG
>JBOFUF010000460.1:0-17019 GCA_051652445.1 Shewanella sp. | reverse complement strand
ACTTTTCCTTGATGTGCCGCGATTTATCCGAGCTTGCGACTTACGCTAAAGTGGATAATCAGGCGTATCGCATCCTAAAAAGTTGCACGCCTGGACCTTATACCTTCATTTTCAAAGCGACTAAAGAAGTACCGCGTCGCTTACAAAATGACAAGAAAAAGACCATAGGTATTCGTGTGCCCGACAATGTGATCGCACTGGCGTTACTTGAAGCCTTAGATGCGCCGCTGATGTCGACCAGTTTAGTGATGCCGAATGCAGAATTTGCCGAGTCTGATCCTGAACAAATCCGCGATTTGCTCGAGCATCAAGTGGATGTCATTATTCATGGCGGTTATTTAGGTGAAAAACCGACCACAGTGATCGATATGTCTGAAGATGGCGCCGAAATTTTGCGTGAAGGCGCGGGTGATATCACGCCGTTCCTTTAAATTTACTGCAATAGATTTATCAGCAATCGATGCGAATAGGTGACGCGGCGAGCTGTCGTTAACATTTGGCAGTTTTATCGCCGTAGATTTACAGGTATAATCGCCCGTTTGGCGTTAGCCTAGGTAGGATAGCGTGGTGTTAACGGAGCAAAATAGCGGATGCAGGGCACGCAACAAAGTTTACCCTTAGCCGTTATTCGTGGTCAGGCAATGACCGAAATGCCGCTGGATTTGTTTATACCTCCGGAGGCATTGGAAGTGTTCCTCGAGTCCTTTGAAGGGCCATTGGATTTACTTTTATATTTGATCCGTAAGCAAAAATTAGACGTTGTCGATTTACCTATTCAGCAAATCAGTGCGCAGTATTTAGAATATATTACCTTGCTGACTCAGGCTCGAATCGAACTTGCCGCCGATTACTTAGTGATGGCGGCAACGCTTGCCGAGATTAAATCCCGTTTGCTGCTGCCGCGTATGGTGGCTGAAGATGAGGTTGAGGAAGATCCTCGGGCGCAATTGATCCGTCAGTTGAAAGCCTATGAAGTGATTAAAGAAGCGTCGCAAAAAATCGATGATTTACCGCGGCTTGAGCGAGATGTGTTTCAAGCGAAAGCCGTGGCAGCACCTGACATAAAGCCGTTAATGATCCCGCCTGACGTGTCGTTGTTTGAGATTGCCCGTGCCTTTGGTGATGTACTCAAACGTATTGATGCCTATGAAGATCATCACGTTAAGCGTGAACAGTTATCGACCCGTGAGCGCATGAGTCAGATTTTAGCCATGTTGAACTCGGACGATTTTACCGCATTTGAACGCTTATTTACCCTAGAAGAAGGTCGCGCCGGCGTAGTCGTCACCTTCTTAGCTTTGATGGAATTAGTCAAAGAATTATTGGTTGAATTGTACCAAACAGAGACGTTTTCAACGATTTACGTTAAGGCCTATTAATTGAAACAGATAAATCCGACTCAATTAAAACAGCTTATTGAAGCGAGTTTGTTTGTATTGGGGAAACCCTTGTCAGCGAAAATGTTGAAAGACACTGTTTTGGTGGATTTCACGGTTTCCAGAGACAAAATAAAAGCTGCATTGGGTGAGCTGCAACAGGATTATCAAGACCGAGGTGTACAACTTGTGAAAGTCGCTGGGGGTTACCGCTTCCAGACCTTAGAAGCCTTGAGTCCTTTTTTGCAGCCCCTGTGGCAAGAAAAAGCCCCTAAATATTCGCGTGCGACATTAGAAACCTTGGCGGTGATTGCCTATCGTCAACCTGTGACTCGCGGCGATATTGAACAGGTGCGCGGTGTGGCGATAAGTAGCCACATCATAAAAAGTTTGTCAGATAGACATTGGATTAAAGTAGTTGGCCATAAAGAAGTACCGGGGCGACCCGCGCTGTATGCCACTACCTTAGAATTTTTAGCATATTTTGGCTTAGATACCTTAGCGGATTTACCGCCGCTGTCGGATACTGAGTCATTGCAGGCGGTTTTTTCAGGTTTGAAATTAACGCCAGAACAGTCAGAAGAGCAAAATACTAATGAGTGAAAAATTGCAGAAAGTCTTGGCCCGTGCAGGCCATGGCTCCCGTCGTGAGATGGAGGCATGGATTGCTGCAGGCCGAGTTAGTATTGATGGTGAAATTGCTAGCCTTGGTGATCGGATTGAAGCCGATGTTAAAGTGCGTATCGATGGCAGAACCATTTCGTTAAAGTCTGCCGAAGACGTGATTTGTCGTGTGTTGGCATATCATAAACCCGAAGGCGAAATTTGTAGTCGTAAAGATCCTGAAGGCCGTCCAACGGTATTCGATCGCTTACCTAAAGTGCGTGATTCACGCTGGGTAGCGGTAGGTCGTTTAGACATTAACACCTCAGGTTTATTGTTGTTTACCTCAGATGGTGAGTTGGCGAACCGGTTAATGCATCCATCAAACGAAGTCGACCGCGAATACGCAGTACGTACCTTCGGTGAAATCCCTGAAGCCACAGTGCAACGTTTGCGTACCGGCGTGATGTTAGAAGACGGCCCCGCGCAGTTTGATAGCATCAAGCCAGCGGGCGGCGAAGGCATGAACCAGTGGTGGCATGTGTGTTTACGCGAAGGTCGTAACCGTGAAGTGCGCCGTTTGTGGGAATCCCAAGAAGTGCAAGTGAGCCGTTTGATCCGTATCCGTTACGGTATGGTTGAATTGCCCAAAACACTGCCACGGGGTGGCTGGGTTGAATTGCCAATGGAGCAAGTTAACTACTTACGTAAACTGGCGGGTCTTGAGCCTGAAACCCGCACTATGCTTGCTGCCGATAAACACAGTGTGGCCCGTGCTCAGGTGAAGAGTGCCAAAATTCGCCGCGCCGTGCGTAAGCATAAAGTGACCGGTTCGGGAAAACCTAAGCCAACGCGTCAGCGCAGCTAAGTTGTTTTATCCCTATGAAAAAGGCCGCTTAGCGGCCTTTTTACTTTTGTATAAAAAATGAATTTACTGTGCGTTAAACTGCTGACCGTTCACTGCACTAGCATCTTGACCCATCAAATATAAATAGGTCGGCATGATATCTTCTGGGGTTTTGAGATCCAGTGGATTCTCAGCAGGGTAGGCATTAGCACGCATCTCAGTGCGGGTCGCTCCTGGATTGATACTGTTAACGCGAACAGAGGTGCCATCGCATTCATGGGCGAGCACTTGCATCATACCTTCGGTGGCAAATTTAGAGAAAGCATAAGGTCCCCAATAGGCACGGCCTTGACGGCCCACACTGCTCGAGGTAAAGATCAACGATGCACTGGGAGCTTGGCGCATGACCGGTAATAAGGCTTTCGTCAGCATAACTTGAGCAGTGACGTTCACTTTGAGCACGTCTTCGAGTGATGGAATATCGATGTGTTCAAACGGACCTAAGGCGCCGAGCAAGCTGGCATTATGTAATAATCCATCCAAATGACCGAATTGCTCGGCTATGGTATCGGCCATGTCACGATAATTTTGCTCCATCGCGCCCTTAAGATCTAATGGCACAATAGCCGGCTTGGGGTAACCCGCTTGTTCAATTACATCGTAAACCGCTTCCAGTTTTTTTACTGTTTTGCCGAGTAAAATCACAGTGGCACCGTGCTTGGCAAACTCTATCGCTGCAGTACGGCCAATTCCCGCGCCAGCGCCTGTCACTAAAATCGTTTTGCCTTTGAGTAAATCTTTTGCTGCTTGATATTCCAACATGAGTCGCTTTTTCCTCTTGGCGAGAATGCCCGCCACTTCTAGAGTTGCCGAAGTGATAAACGCATGTTTCAAACAAATGAATGAAACTTTGTTATAAATGATGAAAATGTTTGTGACAAACTTGTGGCTAACACAATATTTTTACGTTAACGTGAAATAAGTTAGGGGCTAACATAAGCCCTATTGGTCACATATTTAAAAGCTATTGTGACTAATTTCTTGGGGAAAACAAAACTATTACAACAAGATTTGGGGAAAAAAGATGAAAAGACTCATTTTGGGTGTTGCGATTGCATCTGCACTGGGCCTCACAGGATGTAGTGAGGACAGTTATAACGAACTCAAGGATAAGACAGAAGCGCTCGTCCCTGAATCGCGTATGGTGTTTGATCCTGCAGCTTCAAAAGTACCACTACCTAATGATTTACTGTTCAGTGGGACTCAGGATGGCACATTATCGATTCCGGGTGAAAGTTCGGGTAACTATGTTGATCCGCAAATTGCTCTTGGGGCGTTAGATGGTTGGTCAACAACATCACCGATTTCGATTGATATCGATTTAGCAAAACAGCACGATGGTACACCACTCACCTTAATGGCGGCTTCTGTCGCTCAACCCGGCGCGGTGAGAATGTTTGAAGCCACTGTGGGGGGGGCGTTGTCGTCTGATCCTGAGTGTAAGGCAAAACCGTCTGTTTCAGCCTGTAAAGTCGGTGCCGAGTTGCAGTTTGGCGTTGACTTTATATCCACTGCTTCGGGTAACAAAGTGGTGATTGTACCGCTTAAACCACTCAAAGCAGGCCAATCCTACATTTATGCGACAACCAATCTTATTCAAGATTCTGAAGGTCGTGGTATCGCTCCTTCAACGACCTATGGTTTGTTGAAGATGGATATCAATACGTTACCTTTAGAAACGCCACAGCAACTAATGTTGCAAACCTTAGTGAACAGTTATGAGAAAGGCATTGCTGCAGCGTCCAATATTGACCCTGCAACCATTAGTTATGCCGGCCTATTTACCACTCAGTCTGTCGCCAATGTGTATGAAACGACGAAACTATTGATGGCACGAGGCGCTCCCTATGCGCCAAGTTTCGCTCAAATGCCAACACCTTTAGGCATCACAGTTGCACAAGCGGCTGGGTTAACGGAGTCAGATGGTGCTGCCTTTGTGGTGGCAAGTTTAGCGGATGTCTATAGCGCTAAAATTAAATTACCCATCTATGGTGATTGTTCATCTGTTTCTTGTTTATCTGCTGAAGGTAAACCATTAATTAATGGTCGCTGGAAAGCGCAAGGCGATAGCCCCGTCTCTGTGTTATTAGCTTTGCAAGCGGGCACACTCAGCCAAAATAATTTTGGTATGCAAGCGATGGCTAATGGTATTGCCAACCCTGCTGATGCGTTAGCCAATCCGTCGTTAATGGCGGGTAAAACCTGGCTTTTAGACGATGGCACAGCGGTAGATAAAACTAAGCATCTGACTAAGTTCAATCCTATTCCAGCGATTAAAGGTTATGAAACCGTACCTGTACTGATTTCTATGCCCAATGCAACGAAATTGGCAGCGTTTTATCAACAGCAAGGTAAAACCTTTACAGCGCCAGAAGCAGGTTGGCCAACAACTATCGCCCTGCACGGTTTAGGTGGCGGTAAAGAAATGTCGCAGGCCTATGCGGGCACCTATGCGGCGATGGGCGTTGCAACCATTGCTATTGATATGCCGCTCCATGGGGCGCGCTCATTCGATGCTAACGGTGATGGTATTTATGAAGTCACAGCAACCGATCCATCGTTCCCCGCTCCTCTAGATAAACCTGAAGCCTATAAAAATGGTAATCCGTTGGTGTTTGTGAATATCGCGAGCACGTTGTCGGTGCGAGATAACTTCCGCCAAGCGACGATGGACCATTTAGGGGTGCGTCTTGCACTGACAGGATTAGCGCAGGGGTTAGCACAGGCGGGGCAGCCGCAAGTATTTGACGTGGCTAAAATCAGTGCTCAAGGATTGAGTTTAGGCGGTATAGTCGGTACCGACTTTGCGACTTATGCCAGTACGGGGATGAAAAACCCCGCTACGGGTGAAGCACTGCCAAATCCTTATGCTATTAATGCCGCATCCTTAGTGGCTCCTGCTGGCGGCCTTGCGGGCTCATTTGCCGGTTCTGCCACCTTTGGCCCAGTGCTGTTTAGTAATATTACCGCATCAGCCACTTTTAAAGGGCTGGTTGATAAGGCAAATACGGCTAAATACGAGCCGGGCAGTCCTGAATATGCCGGATTAGTGCAAGCGGTTTATGCGCAGTTTATTCCAACGTTTGCTTTTGCCGTGCAAACGGCAGTAGATTCGGCGGATCCTATCAATCATGCGGCCATGTTAAAAGCGACCAAGTTGCCGGTTCACTTAATTGAAGTGGCGGGTGATGATAATGGTAACTTAGCCGATCAAGTGCTGCCTAACCGCGTCGATAGCTTCCCGTTATCGGGCACTGAGCCGCTGATCGCTGCTCTTGGCTTACCTTGTGTCGATAGTACCAGTAAAGGATCGGGCGTAGTGCGTTTTGCCAAAGGTCACCACAGCTCGATTGTTGATCCTAAAGAAAAGGCCTCGACGGATGGTAAGGCTGGCGCTGCCACAGTTGAAATGCAGACTCAAGTGGCAACCTATGCTGCGACGGCAGGTAAAGGCGATGCGACGATTTTAGTGACAAACAGTGAGGTCATTGCGACTTGTCCTAACTAATCAGAGCGTAATCAAAAGAACCCAGCGAATGCTGGGTTTTTTTATGGGCCTTTATATTGTGTCGGTTATTTTTAACCTAGTTCAGTAGGTCAGCAAATAACCGCAATCGCCATGGATGACGTGACTGGGATTGTTGCTGGAGCAATGAATGGCCATGTCTTGTCTAAAGTGCGTTAAATTCCGGCTTAACCCTGCATTTTCAGGTGGTTTGGGTATAGAATAGCGCGCAATTGACTGATTGATGTAACGCCCTAACGGAGAGCACTTTGGAATTTTTATACGAGTATG
This sequence comes from Shewanella sp., assembly GCA_051652445.1. GTDB lineage: Bacteria > Pseudomonadota > Gammaproteobacteria > Enterobacterales > Shewanellaceae > Shewanella. The sequence goes on along the minus strand of JBOFUF010000460.1, from coordinate 10,337 downwards.
GAATGTTTTTGGCACAAGCCGTCACGATAGTGGTTGCAATCGTTGCCGTTATTATTGTGGTGTTGGCTTCTACGGTTAAACACAAGTCTGATAAGGGCGAGCTGAGGATCACTAACTTGTCTGAAGAGTTAGAAGAACTTAAGCATGGCTTAAAAGAAGAACTCCTTTCAAAGAAACAATTCAAAGCCTACGAGAAGCAATTAAAAGCTGACGAAAAGGCAAAAGACAAGGCCGCAGATGAAGTCTGCACGGGCAAAGTGTTCGTAATTGATTTTAAGGGCAGTATCGATGCCGCTGAGGTTGCATCACTGCGTGAAGAAATCAGTGCCATTATCGCTATCGCAGAAAAAGGCGATGAAGTGGTTGTTAATGTCGAGAGTGGTGGCGGTATGGTGCATGGCTATGGTTTAGCCTCCAGCCAGTTAGATCGTTTACGTCAAGCTGATATTGCGCTAACAGTATGCGTTGATAAAGTCGCCGCCAGTGGTGGCTATATGATGGCCTGTGTAGCGAATAAAATTTATGCTGCGCCATTTGCCATTGTTGGTTCTATTGGTGTTGTCGCTCAACTGCCGAACTTTAATCGTCTGCTGAAAAAGCATGAAATCGATTATGAGCAACACACGGCTGGTAATTTTAAGCGCACCTTGACAGTATTTGGTGAAAACTCCGATGAGGGAAGACAGAAGTTTCAAGAAGAACTCGAAGAAACCCACGTCTTATTTAAAGCGTTTGTTGGTAAGTATCGCCCTGAGTTGGATTTAGTGAAAGTCGCAACAGGCGAGCATTGGTACGGTCAACAAGCCATTGAGTTAGGGTTGGTTGATGCGATTTCGACCAGCGATGATGTGATTATGTCACTTGCCACAGAGCGCACCGTGTACAAGATACGTTATCAGGTGAAAAAGAAACTGGCCGATAAAATTGCCCATGGCGCCTCTTTATCTGTGAATGCTATTTTTAATCGCCTCATAGAAAAAAATCGTCCTATGTAATTCACTTTATGGGTGAATGCAGCTATTGCTGAATACAACTAAAAACGCCTGCAAATGCAGGCGTTTTTTTATTTACTGAGTTTTTGGCCTCTTATTGCTGAAAGCCAGTTAGATTTGATAGCTAATATGTTGATGGAAACGGATCACTAAATCTTCACGCTCGGGATCGACACCGATATCCGCGGCGAAGGCCTTCAGGGCTGTTTCGACATGGTTCATAAAGCGACCAAAACCGGCGTCATCACAATCCTTAGTTCCCGCCACAATCGTAAAATGTGCGGCTTCGACTAACTTATCGCTATCCCAGCGACGGATAACTTGTTGCTCTGTCGCATTAGGATCGAACCCTATCATCTGCACTTCGGTGTTGCTGTCGAGCTTTTCAAACTTACTGTTGCGCACAAGCGGGGTTAAGCCGTTCGCTATCATGGCAAGGCGTGTCAGTTGTCTATTAGCTGCCGCTTTGAGGAAGCAATCTTCAAGGTGTTGATATAAAGGCGTAAAGTCGGTTGCCGAGTCAGGTAATAAACCCTGCTTAAGTTTGCGACTCAGTGGCAAGCTTACTGTTACATAAGTGAGAGAGCTGACGTTCTCCGGCAATTCGCATTTTCTGGCTTTATATCTTGGGCCGATGGCGCGAAGTTTATAGCCATAAGTTTCTTTATTGCCCTTGGCTTTTGCGAACAGATCATAGGACATGTGCTGATGATCGCGGATTTTTATTTTAAGATCGCTTATCGGCATTAATGGCATCAATTCAGTGAGTAAGTTGCGCACTTTGATATGGAAGCTGGCGGAATTACTGCGGATATCTTCACCCGTGGCGAGAAAGACGATGCGTAGTTTACGGGCACGATAGTTCTCTTGCGAGAATAAATTTTGAGCTTCGTGGTAGTTTGGGTTATAGAAAAATAGGATTTGTTCAGTGGTTTGGAAGCAATATGCTTCAGTATGGAAGCGTACAACAGGCAGTTTATCGTTAGTGATCACCTGAACATTACGGAGATCGTGTTGTTCTGCCAAATTAAATATCAAACGGCTTAAGGTTTGATAACAGCTTTGATAATCGGGATATTGACTCAGCAGTTCATCAGTCACTTTGATTTCGGCGGTGATAAATTGATTGGTACGGGCTTCCTTGGGTATGTACACTTTTTGCTGATGGCTAAGGGACATCTTGACTCCTTGTTTGAGTTAACTATTTGCTAACACTAATTTTACTGTTTATATATGATATTATTGTTGCGTTACAACACGTTTTTATCGCTCAAGTATAATTTTAAATCAGCAAGCTGTTTATTAGCTTAAAATAACCGCTATTTTAGTGGGTTAATGCAGCTTCTATCCATGGCTGCATCCAAGTTGCTATCTGCGCCTGCGCCTTTTCGTTGGGGTGAATGCCATCCCTTTGCATTAATTCTGGATGGGGCGCGATGTCCTGCATAAAAAAGGGGATCAATACGATACCCTGAGTTTTAGATATGTTTTGATACACTTGGGTGAACTTTTGGGTATAGCGTGGGCCATAGTTCGGCGGTACCATGATTTCGGTCAGCAGCACTTTTGCGCCGCTATCTTTGGCAAACGTAATGATTTTGATGAGATTATTTTCGAGTTGCGTTGGGGGGAATCCACGTAAACCATCATTACCGCCCAGCTCAACGACCACAAGGTCGGGAGCCACTGAATCGAGTAAGGCGGGTAATCGGCGTAGGCCGCCCGCTGTTGTTTCGCCGCTCACTGAGCCATTGATAAACTGATGTTCGGGCAGATTTTTTTGCAGTAGTGCCACCCAGCCTAACTGCTCTGCCATGCCGTAGCTCGCGCCTAAGCTGTCGCCGAGGATCAACACTTTTGCCGCGTGAGCAGGTGTGGTCATAAATACACTCAGTAGCATGAATGCCCCTAGGGTCTTCGTCATTGATTTTAATCCTAGCGATTGATACCTGAACGATTTATATAAGAAGGATCCTATGTCTAACGTCATCTTAAAAAACAGTGCCATTAATGTTGTTAACCTCGAAAAATCAGTGACTACTCAGGAAGGTGCGCTCACCATCCTCAAGGGCATTAACTTAGATGTCAAGCAAGGTGAGAGTGTGGCCATTCTCGGTCCATCAGGTTCGGGCAAATCCACCTTGTTGGGATTGCTTGCGGCGCTTGATACACCTACCTCGGGGGAGATTTGGCTCGATGGTGTGGCACTATCACCACTGAATGAAGAGCAAAAGGCTGCACTGCGTAAACAGAAGGTCAGTTTTATTTTTCAATCTTTTATGTTGGTTGATACCTTAACCGCGCTTGAAAACGTCATGTTGCCCGCCGAGCTTGCGGGCGTGAACAATGCCAAGGAAAAAGCGCAGGCCATGTTAGTGCGGGTTGGTTTATCCCACCGTTTGACCCATTTACCCAAACAGCTTTCCGGTGGTGAACAGCAACGGGTCGCGATTGCCCGTGCTTTTATCTGTGAGCCCACAGTCTTGTTTGCCGATGAGCCCACAGGCAACTTAGACAGTGTCAACGGCCATAAAATTGCCGATATGTTGTTTGAACTCAATCAAGAAAGCCATACCACGTTAATCCTTGTCACCCACGATTTACTGCTGGCCAAGCGTTGTGAGCGCCAGTTGGTAATGGATAACGGCCATTTACAGGAAGATAAGGCGCAAATAGAACCGCTAGCCGATGTTAAGGAGGCTTAATCATGGAGTTAAGTCTGGCATGGCGCTTGTTTAAACGTGAGTTACAGCAGGGACAATTGTTATTAATTATCCTCGCCATTACGCTCGCGGTGTTGTCTGTGAGTGGCTTGGCGCGGGTGAGTGAACGACTGCAAGTGGCTATTACGGGCCAAGCTTCGCAGTTTATTGCTGCCGACCGTATTATCGATTCGCCAGTTAAAATTGATTTAGCCATTTTATCTAAAGCCGAAGCGCTTGGGCTTAAGCATGTGACTAACATGCAATTTAACTCCATGGTCTATTCGGGAGATAAGTTTCAGTTAGTCACAGTACGCGCCGTAGAGCCCGGTTATCCGCTCAAGGGCGAGATTGAACTCAGCACTGGTAAAACAAAGGCGTTACCTCAAGCGGGTGAAATCTGGTTCGAAACACGCTTAGGCGGGCTTTTAGGTTACCCCCAATCCATTGAGCTTGGAAACAGTGAGTTTGTGCTCAGTAATGAGATCAGCCGCTTACCCGACGCAGGTTTTAACCCTTTTGCTTCATCGCCCGTGGTATTGATGCGGATGGAGGATGTCGCCAAAACAGGTGTGATTCAACCGGGCAGTCGCGTGACTTATCTATATCAATTTGCTGGAGATGAAAGCGCATTAACGGCCTTTGAACAAAGTGTTAAACCGCTTTTGAATAGCACTCAACGCTGGGTTGATGTGCAATCTGGGGATTCGCCGATTGCAGAAGCGGTTAAGCGAGCGGAGCGCTTCTTACTGTTGGCCAGTTTGATGGGTATTGCATTGGCCTGCGCGGCGATTGGGATTGCTGCCCAGCGCTATTGTCAACGGCATTACGATGTGGTGGCCATGCTGAAAACCTTTGGCGCCTCGGCAAAGCAAATTCGGTTGTTGTTTGGTACGCATTTATTGTTGGTCACGCTAGTGGGGATTGGTCTTGGTCTCATCGGCGGAGGGCTGCTCGATGTTGGGATCAGTTATCTATTGCCACCGGAAATTGCCGCCTATTCACCGCCATTTACACGGCCATTATTGCTCGGCATAAGTACAGGCCTTATCAGTGCCTTGATGTTTTCGGCTTATCCATTGATGCGTTTACTGGCCATTCCGCCACTGCGGGTGCTACAGCGTCAGTTAGAAGGCTTACAGCTTGGCATGTGGCTGCATCTGCTGTTGAGTTTAGGGGCAATGGCACTACTGGGCTATTTGTATTCCCAAAGTTGGATTTTGACTCTGACTGTGGTCGCTGCAGTGCTATTGCTGGGTGTGCTGTTAAGTGTACTTGGGTTTGTGATGATACGGGCAGGTCACAGCGTCGGTATGAAGACCACCAATCCCATGCAATTAGCGTTGGCGGGGCTGAGACGTCGTGCGCGCCAAAATGCGGTGCAATTGGTCGGTTTTAGCGCTGCACTGGTGCTGTTATTGACGATTCTGGCGCTAAGGCAAGATTTACTGAACGAATGGCAAAAACAGTTGCCCGAAAATGCGCCTAATTATTTCCTTGTCAATATTGCCCCCGATGATGCAAAGCCCTTGAATGATTTTATGACGGCTAAGGGGATAGTGGCGACGGACATTTATCCGGTGATCCGGGGTCGGTTAACCCACATTAATGCTGAAGTGCTGATTTCGAATGAACAGTCTGAAGCGGGTGAAATCGGCAGAGTCGGTATTTCCCGCGAGTTAAACCTAACGTGGCGCAATACGCTGCCTGCCAACAACGAACTGTTAGCGGGGCATTTTAATCAAGCTATCGACGAAGTGTCGGTGGAGTCTGGCGTGGCGGAGCGTTTAGGTATTGGTCTTGGTGACAAGCTCACTTACGTGATTGATAATCAAGAGCTCACAGTTAACGTTGCCAGTATTCGTGCTGTACATTGGGAAACGCTGCAGCCTAATTTCTTTATGATTTTCACCCAAGAAGCGCTTGCGCCTTTTGCTTATACTTCGATGGCGAGTTTCTATCTGAATGAGAAGGCAGTTAACCAAAAGACTATGAATGCTGATGGTACGCCCAATGATGCCGTGATCCTTGCGCTTATTCAGCAATTTCCGACCATCTCTATCATAGATGTTGGCGCTATGGTGGGGCAGTTGCGGCAGATAATTGAGCAAGTGTCGCTGTCGCTGTCTTTAGTCCTGGCCTTAGTATTATTAGCCAGTGCCTTAGTCTTGATTGCACAGACTGAGGCAGGTATGGCGACTCGACAGCGTGAATTGGCGGTACTACGTACCTTTGGCGCTTCGGGATGGTTATTGCGCAGTGCAACCGGTTTAGAGTTCGCCTTACTTGGCGGTATTGCGGGTGTGTTAGCCGTCATAGTGGCCGAATTTACGTTATATCTACTTAAGACTCAAGTATTTGAACTTAATGTATATATGCACTGGCCTTGGTGGGGGATAGCGCCTGTTTCTGGTGCCTTAATTGTTGCCTTACTTGGGGTTTGGCGTTGTCGACAATTGCTTAACCAATCTTGTGCTGATTTATTAAAAGCAGGTAGTTAAAGCAGGTCGCTAATGGATGGCGACGCGGGCTAGCACTTACGTTTATCAAGCACAATCTGACAAAGTCATGGGCTAATCAAAAGAAGCACTGATGCAACATAAATTCAGTGCTTCTTTGTTGTCTGACGGCTGGCGGCCATCGTCGAGGGCGATCTGGCGGACCTAGTTTGTGGACCGAGTGGGCTAAGTTAACAATAACCAACACAGCATAAAGTGCGTTACCCCGTGGTTAACATCAGCCGCTCTGAAACTCGACTCTTCAGGTAGCTTGGGTATAAGTCACTTATCTAACAATGGCTACTTAATAAAGCTGAGATAGCCCTGTAAGACAATCAAGTTAACGATATCGATAAAGAAAGCACCGACAATAGGCACCACCATAAAGGCTTGGGGTGAGGGTCCTGTGCGTGATACTAGCGCCCCCATATTCATTACTGCCGTAGGTGTTGCGCCCATACCAAAGCCGCAATGGCCACCGGTTATCACCGCTGCATCGTAATTACTGCCCATGACTTTGAACGTCACGAAATAGGCAAAAATAGCCAACACTGCGGTTTGTACCAATAAAATCACTATTAGCGGGATCGCTAAATCAAAAATTTCCCACAACTTTAAGGTCATTAACGCCATAGAGAGGAACAGTGATAGGGAGACGGTACCGATGACATCGATACTTTCAGTATGTGGTTTATAGCCTCGGGTGAGCTCAGTGGCATTGGCAATCAGAACTCCAAGAAATAGGGCATAAACAAAGTCGGGCATTTTAAGCCATGTTATGCCTGATTGACTGATCCACAGCGTGAGCCATTTTGAGCCTGCAACACACAGCAACAGCACAAATAAGGTTTCTAATATCGTTTTGGCGGTGACTTGGTCTTCTTCTAAGTGATCATAAGTCACTAAATGTGGGTGCTCGGTGTGATGCTTGCGGCCAATTCCATAGCGAGAAACGAGATTATGTTTACCGATTAATCGCTGCGCGACGGGACCGCCGATGATCCCGCCCATGATTAAACCAAACGTCGCTGCGGCCATGGCAAACTCTAAGGTGTTGATGCCGTAGAGCTCTGCAAAGGTTTGTGACCAAGCGACGCCAGTGCCATGTCCGCCCGACAGGGTAATTGACCCTGCGATAAGGCCCATGATGGGATCGAGCCCCAACAGGCTCGCTAAACCGACACCTACGGCATTTTGGATAACAATATAAACCGAGGCAACCCCCAAAAAGATAAAGACCTTTTTACCACCACTGAGTAATAGCTTGTAGTTTGCTGATAGGCCAATGGTGCTAAAAAACATCAGCATTAAGGTGTTTTGCAGTGATAAGCTGAAGTTTAAGCTGATATCTTGAAAGTGAAGAAATGTGACACCTGCGGCGACAACGAGCCCGCCCACAATGGGTTCGGGGATATTATATTTTTTAAAGACACGTACATGGCGATTGATGGAGTGGCCGATAAACAGCACAAAAATGGCAATTAAAAATGATTCTAGCTCGCTAATCATATAGGTCGTGTGCATGAAAATTCCTTACAAACTGTCTTAGTGTGGGCGTTTCATTGAGCACAATGCTCATTGAGGCGTAACCCATCTTATTATTCAGTCCCTGCTAATGCTGGATGTTAAGCGCTTAATGTCGAGGACAGGTCATGGCAATCCGATAAAATGTTAAAGGACAAATGAGCGCGAATATGTATTATTTTATGATCGATAGATCAGGAATAGCAGCTGAAGTCCACTATTCCCTTGCATAAATAACCGTCTATTTATGGAGTATTGCTGAGCCTATCTGAGGTCAATGTTGCGGCTGTTAACCCGTGCTTCCTATGACCGAATACCGCCGAGTTTAACAGAAAATGGACGTGTTGTCGCTAAATTACAATACAAATCATATTGTTACAGTATTGTTTGTTATGTCGCCAAAACAGTAACAATGTTTGCGTGATCATTTATCTGGTGCTTAAGTGAATGAAAGTATTAAGTTCCACTCACTGCAGTGCATGATTTTATGGGAATTTAAAAGGATGATTGAGGCTTTAGCGTGCTAGCCTATTTGGCTAACACGTTTGATAAGGCATCATCGAGGTTACTGAATTGAAACTTAAAACCAGCTTCGAGTGCCCGTTTGGGGTAAACAAATTGTCCTTCGGTCAGCAGCTCCGACATTTCCCCCAAAGCCAAGCGTAATGCAAGTGGTGGGGTTGTGATGATTGCTGGGCGATTGAGTGCTTTTCCGAGTGCTTTGCTAAATACGGTATTACTCACAGGATGAGGTGCTGTGGCATTAAATATACCTTTGCAATGATCTTGTGTGAGTAAAAAATCGATAAGGGAAATGAGGTCTTGCACATGGATCCAGCTCATACCTTGGCGTCCATGTCCAATGGGGCCACCAAGACCCAGCTTAAAGGGGGGCAACATTTTATCTAAGGCGCCGCCTTTACCCAGTACGATACCAATACGAATAATGCATACGCGCGTTTGCTCAGAGCTTGCATTTAGCGCCTCCTGTTCCCATTTTTTGCAAACGTCATGACTAAACTCGACATGGGCCTCACTGAATTCATCAAGTAATTTATCATCCTGTCGCCCGTAATACCCCACTGCAGAGCCACTCACCATTATCTGAGGAGGCGTGCTACTTTGCTGTATTAGCTGAGTTAATTTAGCAGTAATACCCCAGCGACTCTCGCAAATACGCTGTTTTTGGTGATGACTCCAGCGCTTAGCGACTATGGGTTCACCCGCAAGATTTACGACAGCATCAATATGATTTAAGTCACTCAGATTATCGAGCGTACTGAGATAATGATGCTGATGACCAAGTGTTTGTTGAGTTTGTTGTACTGAACGGGTTAATAATGTCAGTTGATGATACGGTGCCAATCGGTCGACTAATTGGCGGCCAATAAAGCCGCTTGCGCCAGTGATCAGTATATTCATGGGATCTCTCTTATCGGTTGAACTCTGGGGATATATACCGCAATACTGTGTGCAGCGATCACTGAAAGTATAGCTTTTTAGTCAGCTTGTTTTTGATAACACAACTCCATAGAGACGGAATCGGCAAAACGCAGTGCATGGGGTTTGTCGATTTCGACACTGGCAAAGTCAACCCAAGGATGTTCACTGGCAATATCCAGCGTTTGGCTGGTTAGATTTTCGAGTAATGAGAAACGGTTATTCTCAATCAGTTCAATGATCTTTTTGGTGATAGTACGATAATTGAGTGCATCCTCAACATCATCACTATTGCGCGCACGTGCAGCACAATAATGGATCACCACATTAATGATCACATCTTGGCGATTTTTAATTTCATCTTCTTTAATGCCGATAAAAGTTCGGAGTCTTAAGTTTTTAATGCGTATAATCGCAGTTTCTGGTTTCATCATGACAAATGGCTATCTTAAGCTAAGGTTTCTGAGGTTACCTGTTTTCTCGGCTTAGCCAAACAATTTTATCTAAGATCAAGAAGGATTTTTAATAAATGATTCGACCTAATGCGCCGTCTGCTGCTTACCGTGGCTTTGCGGTTATGGCCTTTGTAGTGATTATTTTAGCCGGGATTAAGGCGGCAAGCCCGATTGTGGTACCGTTTGTGCTGTCCAGTTTTCTTGCAATGATTTGTAATCCTGCAATTGGTTTGATGACAAAGTTCCGGGTGCCTAAATGGCTTGCTGTGATCCTTTTAATGGGCTTTATTGTGTTGATGGGCCTATGGCTTGCCTCCGTTGTCGGCAGTTCAGTTAACGAATTCTCTAATCAACTCCCCCAATATCGCGATCAGTTAGTTGAGCAGTTTTCATGGGTTATTCATAAGTTACAGGCATTAAATATTCATATTTCAAAGGATCAAGTTTTAGCTTATTTTGATCCTGGCATGGCCTTGTCGATGACCACAAATATGCTTTCAGGTGTTGGTAATGTGATGGCAAATTTATTTCTGATCATCCTAACTATCGTATTTATGCTGTTTGAAGCGCAGTCTTTGCCGAAGAAATTGCATTTGGCATTGGACGATCCCGATATGCGTTTAATGCAGATAGACCGTTTTTTGCAGTCAGTCAATCAGTACATGATGATCAAGACCTTAGTGAGTTTGGCGACGGGGATTATCGTTGGTGTGGGGTTAACCTTTA
>JBOFUF010000459.1:0-3341 GCA_051652445.1 Shewanella sp. | reverse complement strand
GGTAAGTTAACTAAAGTATGATATTCGCTGAGTTAGGCATTTTAATTATTTTTAAGGTAGGAGTTTAATAAGCAATGGCAGCGTACTTTTCCATTATTCTAGTGCTAATCACCCTCATTTCAGGACTTATTTGGTTAGTTGATGTGCTCGCGTTCGCTCCTAAGCGCCGTGAAAATTTAGCGCTAGCAAAGGCATCTCAAGCGAATTTAACCGAAGAAGCCGAGTACCAAATCATTCGTGAGTCGACCCTAGTCGAAACCGCGCATTCTATCTTCCCTGTGATTGCCTTTGTGTTGATTCTACGTTCATTTATTTATGAGCCATTTCAAATCCCATCGGGTTCTATGATGCCAACTCTCTTAGTGGGCGACTTCATTCTGGTGGAAAAATTTAGTTATGGGCTTAAAGATCCCGTATGGCGAACCAAGCTGATCGAAACTGGTGAGCCCAAACGCGGTGATGTGGTGGTGTTTAAATATCCTGAAAATCCAAGTATTGACTACATTAAACGGGTAGTCGGTTTGCCAGGCGATAGCATTGTTTACCGTAATAAGCAGTTAATGATCCAAAAAGCCTGCGGTGTTGATCAAACTGATTGCTCCGAACCCCAAGTGATTGCTCGTACTGAAGTGAATCGCGGTGAGTTTAGCCAAGATGTTGTGCCATTACTGCGTTATACCGAGCAGTTAGGCGACGTGGCCCACGATATTCTTATCAACCCAAGTCGTCCTGACATGCTGGGATATTTTAAGCGTGAAGGTAATTTACCCGCGGGTGAGTTTGTCGTGCCAGCAGGCCATTACTTTACCATGGGCGATAACCGCGATAACAGTACTGACAGTCGTTTCTGGGGCTTTGTGCCAGAAGAGAATCTTGTCGGTAAAGCGGTTGCGATTTGGATCAGTTTTGAATTTGATCGTTCAAAAGCCGACTTGCTCCCTACTTGGGTACCCAGCGGTGTGCGTTTTGAACGTGTAGGTGGAATTAAATAGTATGGAACCGATTAAAAATTTGCCACGATTGTGTCGTACGTTAAGTTATGAGTTTAAGAATATTGCACTTTTGACTCAAGCGCTGACCCACAGAAGTGCAGCAAATAAGCATAATGAACGCTTAGAGTTTTTAGGCGATTCAATTTTATCTATCGTGATTTCTGATGCTTTGTATCATCAGTTTCCGAAGGCAACCGAAGGCGATTTAAGCCGGATGCGTGCCACCTTAGTTCGTGGTGATACCTTAACGATCATTGCCCAAGAGTTTAAGCTTGGCGATTATTTGTATCTGGGTCCTGGTGAATTAAAAAGTGGCGGATTTAGACGCGAATCGATTCTTGCCGATGCGGTTGAAGCGATCATTGGCGCCGTTTATCTCGATTCCGATCTCGAAGTTTGCCGTGCATTACTGTTGAAATGGTATGCCGAGCGTTTGGCTGAAATCCAGCCTGGGATCAGCCAGAAAGATGCCAAAACTTTACTGCAAGAACATTTACAAGGGTTTAAAAAGCCGCTGCCTGATTACCAAGTAATCAATATAGAAGGCGATGCCCACGATCAGACATTTACCGTTGAATGTCGAATTGATGACTTGAGCCAAACTACGATTGGCGTGGCAAGTTCTCGTCGTAAAGCAGAGCAAATCGCGGCCGCTCAAGTATTGGAGTTACTAAAGAAATGACCAAAAAAACAGACTTGTCAGGTATCGATGCTGCAAAAGCGGCAACTGAGCCGAGTTTAGATGAATTACTGGCAAGGATGAATGCGGCCGCGCCAACGCCGTCGGCCCAATACGATGTCACTTATTGCGGCATGGTGGCGATCATTGGTCGCCCTAACGTCGGTAAATCAACGTTAATCAACCGTTTGCTTGGTCAGAAGGTCAGTATTACTTCTAAAAAGCCACAAACAACGCGCCATCGTATCATGGGTATTCACACTGATGGTCCGAAGCAAATCGTGTTCATCGACACGCCGGGTTTACACATAGAAGAGCAGCGGGCGATTAACCGCCTGATGAACCGTGCCGCAGCCAGTTCACTTGCCGATGTGGCTATGGTGATTTTTGTGGGCGATGGCATGACGTGGACCGCTGATGATGAGATGGTACTGAGCAAATTACGCCGTGGCGGTGAAGAGCGTCAGACAATTCTGGCGATCAACAAAGTTGACAATATCAAAGACAAAGAATCGCTATTCCCGTATTTGGAAGAAGTCGCCAAAAAATATCCTTTCGATGAAATTTTGCCGATTTCAGCCAGTAAAGGTACCAACGTACAGCGCATTTTAGAGCTGGCAGCGGCATCGATTCCTGAAGGACCTTTCTTCTTCCCAGAAGACTATGTCACTGACCGTTCGCAACGTTTTATGGCGTCGGAAATTGTGCGTGAAAAACTGATGCGCTTCTTAGGTGATGAATTACCCTATGATGCGACGGTTGAGATTGAACAATTCAAGATGATGGAAAATGGCGTTTATCAAATCAATGCCTTGATCCTTGTTGAGCGTGAAGGTCAAAAACGTATGGTGATCGGTAGCAAGGGCGAACGTATTCGTACTATCGCAACTCAAGCTCGCTTAGACATGGAGACCTTGTTTGATAATAAAGTCTTCCTCGAAGTGTGGGTGAAAGTGAAATCCGGTTGGGCCGATGATGAACGCGCCTTGCGTAGCTTAGGTTACGGCGACGATTAAGCATTAATTCCAGCGAGCGCGCTTACCGATGAAACGGGGTTATGTTCTGCATCATCGCCCATATCGAGAGTCCAGTGTCTTAGTTAACCTCTTAGTTGACGGCATTGGGCGGGTCGATGTGGTTGCCCGAACGGGCAGCGGTAAGCGCTCTATCAAGAGTATTCTCCAGCCCTTTCAACCGCTGATCTTCGAATTTAGCGGTAAGTCTGAATTAAAAACCTTAACTCAAGTCGAAGCCGCGGCCCCTGCTGTGCCTCTTTCTGGCCAAAGTTTGTTTGCTGGCATGTATATCAATGAGTTATTGGTTCGTACTTTGTCTGTACAGCACAATGCCGAAGAGTTGTTCCTCATTTATCATCAAGCCTTAGTCGGCCTTGCTGCAAAGTTTTGCCAATCCCAGCTACGTTATATTGAGCTCGCCTTGCTGCGGGAACTCGGTTTTATGCCTTCGCTTAGCCGCGACACTCAGAGTGAGCCATTAGTGCCTGACGATTATTACCAGCTCGTGCCTGAGTTAGGTTTTCAATTTGTGCTCAACTCCCGTGCCCGCAATGCCTATCAAGGGGGGATGTTGACGGCGCTTAACGATAACCAGCTCACCGAAGCACATTTTTTGAGCGCTAAGTTGTTGATGCGGTCATTGTTAACGCCATT
>JBOFUF010000458.1:0-7298 GCA_051652445.1 Shewanella sp. | reverse complement strand
GGTTTTGTAGACTCCGCCACCTTGGAAGCCGAAGGCGATGTCACTGTCAGTAAAGGCATTATTGGCCGCCAAATTAAAGCCAATGAGTACTCTACCAATATACGTTCTCAAGGCCAGATCAGTGCCCAGTTTGTGCAATACTCCAATTTAATGGCCAAAGGCAATATCTTAGTGACTAAACAATTGCTGCACAGCCATACTAAAACCGCCGGCAGTTTAACGGTCAGCGATCCGAGTCGTCGTCGTGGCGATCTGGTGGGCGGTGTCGCGCGAGCAGAGAAAGGCATCACGGCGGTTGCCATAGGCGCAACGGCAGGGACTAAAACGGATGTTTACTGCGCGATGGAGCACGCTGAACTTAAGCAAAATCTCAAGCTACTCGATGAGAGCGTTAAAACGATGGTCGTTGCGAGTTTAGATATCGAAGCTCGCCTCAATAGACTACCACCCAAATCAGAATGGCAAGCTGACGCAGCAATGATTGAGCAAATCAAAATGATGCTTGATCAGAAAAATCGCATCATGGATGAACGTACCCGCGAAGAACTTGAATTTGATACCGTTGAACAGGAAGTCGAAGTTTATTATGAAAAATACCGCATCGAAGTACTAAAACACGTATTCCTTAACGTTGAGCTACACATAGGTCCAGCCAATCACCGCACGGCACGCGAGCACGGCACGTGCTGTATTGCCAATATTAATCAAGAGATTAACTTTGACTATAACGCTAAAGCCAAAGCGGCACCGACCACATAAGCTTCAGTCTAGTTCTGACCCTTTATCATTCGCCTGCACGGAAGCGACACTGACTCTCATAGAGGCATGTTGCACTTCCTAAGGAGTTGAAATGTCATACGTTAAGATGTCAAGCATTGAGTGGCCAGCGATAGTAAAACTGGCTCAAAATGACGAATTACTTTACCTCGAGCATCAAAAAGATTGGCTCGAACTTGCCAGCCTTTATCAGCATCACTTCATCGAAACCGACCAATTATTAGACTCCAAAGGGCAGCGCTACCTTATCAAGGTCTGTTCACAACGTGTCTGTTCCCAAAAAATTCATGACCTTCCTGTCAGCGAATTGCCTCAATTACGGCGTCAAAAACAAGATTTACCGCTCAATGAATTTATTACATGGGTTCAACATCACGCCCAAGCACTAGGACAGTGCTGCGTCGCTAAGCTGGCTTTCACCACGATGTCACAAGGTTTTGAAATGGTACGCACACTCGAAAAATAAACAGCAAGCACCTGATATGTGATAATAAATGGCTATCAATAACTCAGTTAATCAATAAAAAACAATATGACCTTAAAAGCTAATATCCTCATCGTCAATTCACAGGCATAATTTGTTACAGTGTTACTGCGCTAAGCCAAACGGCAAGGCACTTAAGCTACACTCCCCAATAACCGCTTTCTGAATAGACTCAAGAAATGACGTTTAAATTGGCACTAAATATACAAACAGATGGAACCGAAATTGGAACTACTTAAGATTGACTGCTTAGGCAAACAACTGCGTTTAGAAGGCTCACTCGCTGGTTGGCAACAACTTTACTGGGATAACTCTTTAGTCTCACAAAAAGAAGCTTCCGTCGACAATGGTGGCCTTAAGGTCCATGTCTTTGAGCTCACCCACCACAGCAGCCCATTGGCGACAGAAAGTGGTGAACAAGCCATCGCCATAACAGAAGCGAAAATCCAAGTTCGCCTCGAAACCGATCTTGTTTGGCAGCCTTTTCGCCTAGATTACTGCTTGCTGCAGGATGACAACATCATCGGCCAAGGCCGACGGACAGAGAAAGATATCGAACGCCAAACACCAGAAATTCCCATCGTTAAGCAACAAAAGGTAAGCATAATAGGACTTGCCTCCCTCGGTTTTAAGCTGTTAAAAAGCGCTAAAGTCATAAAGGTAGTGTTAGCGGGCGCCAGCGTTGCCGCGTATTCCTGGCTATTCTCCTTCCAATTCGCCCTCGCGCTTATCGCCTGTTTGGTATTTCACGAATATGGCCATATTCGCGCAATGAAATATTTTGGGATGAAAACCAAAGGAATTTACCTTATTCCCTTTATGGGGGGACTCGCGCTCTCCGATGAGAAAATTAATACACGTTGGCAAGATGTGGTGATTTCGATCATGGGGCCGACCTTTGGCCTCCTGATGTCCATCGCTTCCTTGATTGCTTACCACGCAACGGGCAATGTGTTTTTTGCTGGCCTTGCCGCTTTCAATGCGCTGCTTAACCTATTTAATTTATTACCTATTTTACCACTCGATGGCGGCCATATTTTAAAGAGCATCAGCTTTTCGATGAACAGCTTCATGGGGCTGATCGCCTGCGCCGCCGGTGCCGCTTTGGGTGTGTATATAAGTTATACCTTAGGCTTAGCGTTATTGGGCTTCTTGCTGTTAATTGGTAGCTTAGAAATCATCTTTGAATGGCGAACTCGCCATCAAAGCCATCTGTTGCCACTAGACAAATATGGACAAATCTTCTCCATTCTTTGGTATTTACTCACAGTAAGCGCCTTAGTTGGCATCATCTGGCACCTAGCCGGAACTGGCGATGATATGCTCAGCCTACCACTGCAAATACTCCGCAGCTAATCCGCTTAATAGCGAGATTAAGCTCAGTTCCTCGTCCGAGCGCCAAAAAACCGCGGTTCATCGCGGTTTTTGTTTTTCTGTAGATCACGATTATTGCTTCACCAATATACCGTCATTCCTTTACTAAAGACGGGGCGCAAGTCCAGCCATCACTAGCCGGCTATCCTCTGTAGATATTTGTCCATACGTTTTAGACCGATTTTATCAATAATCCGCACAAGTCACTTTTCCAGGATTTAAAAACGACTCAAAATCTCAACCCCATTGTACAAAAAAGTGTTACAGCACAGAAAATTACATTTAACGTTTTAACTGCTAAAATCAATTACCTGCACATACGTTAAGGCCAAAAACACTTAAGGTATTCATTTTATTGTTAATAGAATTAATTTTCACATCAAATCACATCAAATCGAAAAAACCGGTCAAGGCGATTATTTAAACAGAAAATATTGACCATAATGCAATCACAGACGACCATATATTAACCCGATGCTAACATGGAGGAATTTTCAAACGGTGGATTTACATTATCCACAATTAAATCAAATATTTATTAATTTTTTCTAGCTATTCACGCTGAGCCGAAATTATACCTACACCCAAGGAATGCCCCAAATGCTAACTCAATATCTAAAATTAACAGTCATTACCTTACTTTGTGTTGCATCATTTAAATTATTTGCTGCTGATAATCAGCCCGTAGCGACACCGGAAGATAAGGCTGAAGAACGAATAGATGAAGGCTTAAAAAAATTCGGCTACCTAACAGGTCTCGCGTTGGGTTGCGTTGATGCAAAACACACCGTAGACCTTGAACGTGAAGCCATGAATGTTAATGCAGAGATAAGCCGCAATTTAGGAATAGACCGTGCCTTTCTATACACTTCAGCCTTTGGTTACGGTAGCAATGTTGAGTTAAAAATCGATGAGTGCAAAGAGGTCATACAAAGTTACGAATCTCGCATTGAAACGTTTCGTAAAGGAGCGTTAAGATGAAATCACCATTATTAGTTTCACTCTTCAGTGTCATTTTAGTAGGGCTATTAACGTCCCATACCGCAGAAGCAAGCCGCTATGAAATTAGAAATGAAATCAGAGAAGGCGCACGCGAAGTCAATAGAGAAAAAAGAGAAGCAAAACGAGAAATTCGACGTTGTAAAACAAAGGAATGTGCCAAAAGAGAAATTAAAGAAGGCTATTATGAAGTCAATAGAGAGCGGCGAGAGGCTCGTAGAGAAATACGCCGGGATATAAGAGATCATCGAGATTATCGTGATGATAGATATGATAGAGATGACAGATATGATAAACACGATTCCGGTGATTTATTGAAAGGAGTCATTATTGGTGCCGCTGTTATCGGCATAACTAAAGCGATTGTAGATGCAAATGACGATTAATTTATCGTCTCATTTATAGCCCCGCCAAAACATCATCGACCTCAGGATCTAAAATCCCTCAAATAACATTGAGGGATTTTTAATGACCTACAGCCCACAACAGGGGGCTTTCATCCCGTGGAAATAAGGCTAGAGAAACTGTAATGGTCTAATGAAACTGTAGAGTTTTACCCGATATGGCAGCAAAACTTCCTGTGCTATTGGCAGGAGTTAGAGGTTTTTAATGTCAGCGTATCGGCAGATTAACCCTCAAAACCACAGTTCTTGGTATAAGAAAGCTTGCAAAGAAAGGGAGTAACTCGCAACTAAGTGGAAAGTAAGTCGCAACTAAGTGGGAAGTTACTGCATAACAATCCAAGTGGTTACACCAAGGGATATAGAGCGGAAGCACTTATTTTAGATACAAAAAAACCGACGCTAAGGTCGGCTTTAAAGTGGTACCAGTGGCCGGAGTCGAACCGGCACGCTTTTAAGGGCGCGGGATTTTGAATCCCGTGTGTCTACCAATTTCACCACACTGGCATATCAAACATACACTTAGAAGAAAACTAACCGCTTGTCTCTAAGTGCAGGGAATTATACATTTGCTTATGACAATGGCAAGTCTTTTGCTGTGACTTTAATGGAAAACACATTTAACCGCTCAAAAATCAGGCTCTTGAGGTTATTCTGCGCCGTGAGATAATAAAAAGGCGGTATATTCTTTATCACTTTTTTGGATATGATTTACCAACCAAGCTTTCAAGAACGTCATTAATCCCCCCATTTTTGTCATCTCACGTTTAAAAACGCATGCATTGTTAGTGCTCGTGCGAGTATTTCGCGAGTCGATACCGACTATGCCGCGTGTTTTCTGTTTTGTACTAGACCATTCAAAAATTGCGGCCGCGCTTTGATTAACGACTGCATCTCTTCTTGGCTCGGCTCACCCGCGGGTAAACGCAACACATCACGATTAAGGTACATACGCGCCTTCATTGCAATCTTATAATCGGCGGTCGGCCCCTGAATAGCATAATGGCGTTCGTTACCGAGCTTTTCTAAGATGCAGGCATTCACTAAACTTTTTACTGCCGGTTCATTTTGCGGCAGAGTCAAAATCGTGGCACCTTGAAGAAAGAATTCCCTCACCAGGGCCCGCTCTGCAGGATCAAGTAAATTCACTTTCGCTTCAATTATCTCAATAATACGCTTATCACTTAAATGACGGATCGACTCATCTAAGCCTACGTTGATTAACTGACTTAAAAAATAAGCGATAGAAACGATTAATCCTAATCCAACAAACTGTGCATGTTCTGGCACAAATTTATCCAGCGCCAACAGTGCCAAAACGTTCGAGGGAATGAGAAGTAAGACTGAACAACTCACCATAAGCCACAGCATGACTCTAAACATCATTTTCTTCGGGCTAAAAAACTTAACTGAATCCAGCTTGAGTTTATACATAGTGCTATCCCAGTGACAAAAAATTGAACTTATCGGCTAATAAGCAAATTTAATGCCACAAATGAACAGAGATTAGCGTAGACCCGACACTCACGATCAAAACGAATATCCGTTTATTAAATCAGATCGTGAGTCATATTCTCTCGAATGCCTTTAGCCATTCCTTTACCCATGCCTTCCAAGGAAGCGAAGATAAGCTCATCCACATCTGCGCGACGTTAGATGAAGAAACGAATCAAATTAGCATTCAGAATAATGACTTAGAAATTCAAACTGATGTTACTGAGCATATGTTTGAGCCATTTTTTACCACTAATCGTAATAAAGGCGGCACAGTTTACACACGGTGACCTCTGGACTGAATTGACATTAATCGTTTAAACCGCTTCTTTCGCCTGCTGCGCCAATCGCGCTAACACACGGCTGACTGCCGCAAAAGCAAATGTTCCAGTGACCATAGTCACAGCCCCAAAGCCAGAAGCACAATCCATCCTCATACTGCCATCGGCGGTCGCTTTAGTGCTGCATACCGACCCATCGGCTTGGGGATAAACTAACTGCTCGCTTGAAAAAACGGCATCGATAGCAAATCGGCGTTCGACATTTTTAGAGAAGTTATACTCGCGACGCAAAATATTACGCACTTTGGCTAACAAGGGATCTTGGTAGGTTTTAGCGAGATCTGCTAACTGAATTTGTGTCGGATCTGTCTGCCCACCCGCTCCCCCAACGGTAACTATCTTAATTTTTTGACGCTTACACCAGGCGATTAGTGCAGCCTTCTGCTTAACTGCATCAATGCAATCAATAACATAATCAATATTGCCGCCCTCTTTAGCCCCGATCAAATACTCAGCTAAATTATCCAATGTAATAAAATCTTCAATTTCATTCACTTGGCAATCAGGGTTAATGTCACGGATCCTTTGTGCCATCACCGCGACTTTAGAACTGCCGATAGTGGAGCTAAGAGCATGAATTTGTCGATTAGTGTTAGTAACACAAATATCGTCTAAATCCATCAAGCTTATCTGCCCTATGCCGCTGCGAGCTAAGGCCTCTGCAGCCCAAGTCCCTACACCACCAATGCCAATCACCATCACATGGGATACGGCAAATTTAGCCAGCGCCTGCTGTCCATACAAACGCCCAATTCCGCCAAATCGATTTTGATAGGCTTCAGTCATACATACTTACCTTAATATATTACCCAATAACAACAGGAGCGCTTTCTTAGCATCGAGACAATGGCAACAAGAACCGCGTAAAAACAACACCAAAAAATGTGCCGTGAATTCTAAACGATCTCGCTATAAATCGAAATCAGATCCGCAGACATATCCCCAAACAAGCTGAAGATGCAGGATTGCGCGGCTGATGTTAACGCACTTTAGGCAAGGCGGTTATTTGCGGACCTAGTGGGCGAAGTTAACAATAACAAACACCGCATAAAGTGCGTGACCCCGTGCTTAACATCCGCCGCCAGGACGGAGCGCCTAGGGCACTCTGAAACTCGACTCTTGAGGGCGCTTGGCTATATCAACGCAGTGAACATGTGGATGACAAGTTTGCCCATCTCTCTAATCAAACTGACTTAGTTAATGCTGCTGACTTAGTTAATGCTGCTGACTTAATTGGCGACTTAACACTAAAGATGAGCTACGGCAAAGATGACTTGGGCCTAGGCAAGTACCTGAGCCGTTATGTTGCTAATCAAGACAACCGGGTCTAGAACAGATCAGCGATGTTGACCTGCAACAGTTCAGTGTGGGGGCAGATAACCGCCTAAGCACTAAGCACTAAGCACTAAGACTATGGTCTATTCTCTA
>JBOFUF010000457.1:0-13654 GCA_051652445.1 Shewanella sp. | reverse complement strand
GCCAACTTAATCAACAGAGCAGTGGTCTTGTTGATCGTTTGAATTCGCTTCCTGGAGCAGTTAACAAACGATAGTGAAATTATAAATGAGTAAGGGGTACATAAGTGAAGCAACTCGATGAGCTTAATGTCCTTTTGAGTGCAATTTTAAATAATCTGACTCAGCTTCCTGCTGAAGAACCAGAATCTGACGACTTGGTGTCGAACTTGCAAGTACTGATTGTAGAGCGTCAACTTTTACTCGATGTACTCGTGGCTGATGCTAATATGACGGATGTTGAATATCTTCAACGTCAACTTGGCCTCACTAAAGAGTTCACTATTAAGGCAAATCACATCATGGCGGACAGGCAAGCATTATTGCATGCGGGCAGTAAGAATAATCGCCAGATTAGTGTTTATAAGACAATAGATTCAGACAGGTAGGTGTTTATGAGAGGTTCACTGCAATCGTACCGTAAGGTTTCATTAGAAAGTGAAATCACCATTGCTTCGCCACATCGTATCATACAGCTTATGTTTGCGGGGGCATTGCAACGTTTAGCGCAGAGTCGTCTTGCGATTGAACAAAATGATTTGTCTAACAAAGGTTTGTATGTTGGCAAAGCTATTGGGATCATTACTGGTTTAAACAATAGCTTAGATATGGATTCAGGTGGGCAGATAGCAAGAAATTTGAGCGATCTGTATGATTTCATGTTGCGTAAGATTTCTGAAGCGAACATCAATAATGACGTGCAAGCGATTGATGATGTATGCGATATATTGCGTACCATTAAAGAAGGCTGGGATGCCATTCCTGCAGATAAGCATAATATTTCAGCGCATTCTGAAGCGGGTTATTTTCTCTGGGCGAGGGAGTGAACGTTTTTCGACCTCGCCTTGTTCATATAACGAGCTGAGATAGCACGTTAAATATTTATGATAGACTCAGAACAAAGTTGTTTTGGTTGTTGCTTAATCATCGAGTTCAAACCGTGTACACTTATGCTCTCACCCTGGTTAATATCTTATTTCAGGATTAAGAATAGACGCATCGGATACGTCTTTTTAGTTAAAAGTCAAATGTTTGACGTTTTTTTAACTAGAATCATGGCATAAATGAACTAAAATCAATTCAGTTTGGTATAAACCTCATCTGAGGCTTGCTTCTCGTCTGCTGATACTACAATATTCGTCATATTAGTGAGGGTGGTACAGATTGTTACATTGAAATTTTTAAGCTTTTACAGCAACTAATCATAAATAATTAATGCGAATTAATGCATATTAGCGCTTTATGGCCTACTGACTGAATGATGCAAACAGATCAACGAATTTTACTTATCGGCCCCCCATCAGAGCGATTAAATCGCCTCTGTTGCATTTTTGATTTTTTAGGTGAGCAAATTGTACAAATAGACACCGAAAAATTAACTGCTAGCCTACACGATACCCGTTTTCGAGCCTTAGTGATCCTAATGGATGTTATGGATGCTGATGCACTTAAAAATATCGCGGCTCAACATCCATGGCAACCTATGCTGTTGCTTGGCAATGTTGGCGATCTGCAAGTGTCTAACATTCTGGGGCATATTGAAGAACCTTTAACGTATCCTCAACTCACCGAGTTATTACACTTTTGCCAAATATTTTGCCAAGTTAAACGCCCGCAAGTTCCGACGAGTGCGAATCAAACAAAGTTATTTCGAAGCTTAGTGGGGCGCAGTGATGGTATTGCGAATGTCAGGCACTTAATTAATCAAGTGGCGACATCAGAGGCAACCGTGCTTGTTCTGGGGCAATCTGGAACGGGTAAAGAGGTGGTGGCTCGTAATATCCATTATTTGTCTGAACGCCGTGATGGTCCCTTTATTCCGGTCAACTGTGGCGCTATACCGCCAGAGTTATTAGAAAGTGAACTATTCGGCCATGAGAAGGGGTCATTTACTGGAGCGATTTGTTCACGTAAAGGCCGTTTCGAATTAGCGGAACGGGGCACGCTGTTTCTTGATGAAATAGGTGACATGCCACTGCAGATGCAAGTTAAATTGCTTCGCGTACTGCAAGAGCGGGTATTTGAGCGCGTCGGCGGCACTAAGACCATTAATGCCGATGTACGGGTAGTGGCGGCGACGCATAGAGATTTAGAGACGATGATCAGCGCGAATGAATTCCGTGAGGATCTCTATTACCGCTTAAACGTATTTCCAATTGAAATGCCCGCATTATGCGAGCGTCGTGATGATGTGCCGTTGCTATTACAAGAATTAGTGAACCGAGTTTATAATGAGGGCCGTGGCAAGGTGCGTTTTACCCAGCGTGCGATAGAATCGCTGAAAGAACATGCTTGGTCGGGCAATGTGCGCGAGCTGTCTAATTTAGTCGAACGGCTCACCATTTTATATCCGGGTGGATTGGTCGATGTTAACGACTTACCTGTCAAGTATCGCCATATCGATGTGCCTGAATATTGTGTCCAGATGAGCGAAGAGCAGCAGGAGCGTGATGCTTTAGCGTCTATTTTTAGCGATGAGGAGCCGGTTGAAATCCCTGAGACGCGCTTCCCAAGTGAGCTGCCACCTGAGGGGGTGAATCTTAAGGATTTGTTAGCAGAACTCGAAATAGACATGATACGCCAGGCATTAGAGCTGCAAGATAACGTAGTTGCTCGCGCGGCGGAGATGCTTGGAATACGCCGTACAACCCTTGTTGAAAAAATGCGTAAGTACGGAATGACCAAAGATTAGTTTTTCTATTTCATTGTTATATAAGTTGTTTTAATCTATAAAGTTCCATTTCCAATTTGGCATAGATACTGCAATCACCCCGTCATAAGCAATTTTTTGACGGAGTGACTATGCCAGCCAACCCATTAGCGCAAATTGCGTCATTCAAACACACTCGCCAGCAATGGAATCAACTGCATGAGGCCGCGAATATGTCCAATCGAATGGAGCATATTTTACAGGCTATGCCATCTGGCGTGGTGATTATCAATGGCGATGGCATCGTTACAGATGCCAACCCTGTCGCTGTTGAGTTACTTGAGCGCACCTTGTGTGGGGTTCGCTGGATTGATGTGATCCACAGTGCCTTTGCGCCACAAGACGATGATGGCCACGAAGTGTCACTGCGTAATGGTCGGCGCGTTAAATTAGCCATTACCCCACTCACGCCTGAACCTGGTCAGTTAATTGTATTAACTGATCTAACTGAAACTCGGCTATTACAGAAAAATATCTCCCATTTACAACGTTTATCTGCACTGGGCAAAATGGTCGCAACCTTAGCTCACCAGGTTCGCACGCCGTTATCTGCCGCTTTGCTATACGCTTCAAATCTTGCAAGTCCTAAGTTATCCGATGCTGCTAAAGCGAAGTTCCAGCAAAAGCTTGTTGATAGACTCAATGAACTGGAGCGGCAGGTTAACGACATGCTATTGATGGCGAAAGGTCGCCAGGATGAACTTGGAGATCTAATCTCATTGGCTGAGGTTATCGATATTGTGTTGGCAAATTGTGAGCCGATAGCGGCAAAGCAAGGCTGTGAAGTGTCATTTGATGATGCATCAAGTAGCTTGATGTTAGCTAATTCCAATGCATTAAGCTCTGCAATCAACAATTTAGTTATCAATAGCATCGAGGCCGGAGCCACTGGGATTCGTATTCAAGCGAGTGAAGAGGGCGAACAGTTATTTCTAGATGTCATCGACAATGGCAAAGGTTTAGATGCCAATATGCAGCAGAAGGTATTTGAACCTTTCTTTACGACTAAGGCGCAGGGTACTGGGCTTGGATTAGCCGTGGTGCAATCTGTGGTGCGCAATCATGGCGGACTACTGCGACTCAGTTGTGTACCGAATCAAGGTTGCACTGTGTCTTTAGTCTTCCCACGGGCTAAATCCGCGGCGATATTACCCTTGGAGAGCACCCATGTCTGAAGCAAAGTTATTGCTCGTTGAAGATGACGCTTCATTGCGCGAAGCCTTGTTGGATACCTTAATGTTGGCGCACTATGACTGCGTTGATGTGGCATCGGGCGAAGAAGCTATTCTGGCGTTAAAACAGCATCAGTTTGATTTAGTGATAAGTGATGTGCAGATGCAAGGCATTGGTGGCTTAGGTTTATTGAACTACCTGCAGCAGCAGTATCCTAAGTTACCAGTACTGTTGATGACAGCCTACGCCACGATTGGTAGTGCGGTGAACGCGATTAAATTAGGCGCTGTCGATTACTTGGCCAAACCGTTTGCGCCAGAAGTGTTACTCAATCAAGTTTCTCGCTATTTGCCCTTGAAACAAAATGTGGATCAGCCCGTGGTCGCTGATGAGAAAAGTTTAGCATTATTAGCGCTGGCTCAGCGGGTTGCCGCTTCCGATGCTTCTGTCATGATCTTAGGTCCTAGTGGCTCGGGTAAAGAAGTGTTAGCTCGTTATATTCATCAACACAGTAGCCGTGCAGATCAAGCCTTTGTGGCCATTAACTGCGCCGCAATTCCCGAGAATATGCTTGAAGCCACCCTTTTTGGTTATGAAAAGGGCGCATTTACGGGCGCCTATCAAGCGTGCCCGGGGAAATTTGAGCAGGCTCAAGGTGGCACTTTGCTGCTCGATGAAATCTCTGAGATGGATTTAGGCTTACAAGCTAAGTTATTGCGGGTTTTGCAAGAGCGTGAAGTTGAGCGTTTAGGTGGTCGTAAAACCATCAAATTAGATGTGCGTGTGCTGGCCACATCTAATCGTGACTTAAAAGCTGTCGTCGCTGCGGGTGGATTTAGGGAAGATCTCTATTATCGAATTAATGTGTTCCCTTTAGCTTGGCCTGCGTTAAGCCAACGTCCTGCGGATATCCTACCCCTTGCACGCCATTTATTGGCTAAGCATGCTAAGGCATTGAATGTGGCCGCTGTGCCTGAGTTGGATGAGAATGCTCGTCGCCGTTTATTGAGTCATCGCTGGCCAGGTAACGTACGTGAACTTGACAATGTTATTCAGCGAGCTTTGATATTAAGAGCGGGCCAAGTGATCACCGCCAATGACATTATTATCGATGCGCAAGATGCGATGTTAGGGGGTGAAGACCGAGAGATCTTAGCGGCCGAGCCAGACGGTTTAGGCGAAGAGCTCAAAGCGCAAGAACATGTGATTATTCTAGAAACCCTGAATCAATGCCAAGGAAGCCGTAAGTTGGTCGCCGAAAAACTGGGGATTAGCGCTCGAACCCTAAGATACAAGATGGCAAGGATGCGAGATATGGGGATCCCATTGCCCAATTAGCCCTTAAATACCCTCAATGTTCCCGCAGCCTCAGATATTCAGGATGAGGCTGTATTTGTCGCTGATTTAACTGCAAAAAGTGACTTATTCCATCCAGAATACCTCGGCATGGATGTCTGATTATCCCACTAAGCTGTTCGCTATCACGACCATTTGAAAACTTGGCCGTTATTTTGCATCGTCCTGTTATTGGTATTTTGATCGTCAAGAATTCGACGACTGGGAGCTCAGCATGCAAATAGGCGCAAATTCATTCCTGCAGGAAATGCAGAAACTTCAAGGCGAAATTACGCCATCGTTTGGCATTCAAGCCAATATCATGCAGCAAGTGAATAACACCAGTGGTGCAGACTTCGGTCAATTACTCTCACAAGCAGTTGGTAATGTCAGCGGTTTACAGTCGGCATCATCAAACCTAGCGACGCGATTAGATATGGGTGATACGACCGTTTCTTTATCGGACACTGTCATCGCCCGTGAGAAAGCGAGTGTTGCTTTTGAGGCAACAGTGCAAGTGCGCAACAAACTTGTTGAAGCCTATAAAGAAATCATGAGCATGCCTGTCTAGGCCAGTGAATAACCCAATGAGCAGGTACGAATCGTGAGCACAGAAATGATTGTCGGATCCAATTCTGACTTAGCTGACCAAGGTGTCCAGCAAGAGCATAAGTCAGGAATGATGGCAAATCTTGGCGGTGTCAATATGATGCGGCAAGTTACGATGATTTTAGCCTTGGCGATTTGTTTGGCCTTGGCCGTATTTGTCATGTTGTGGGCGCAGGAGCCGGAGTATCGTCCATTGGGTAAAATGGAGACTCAGGAAATGGTTCAAGTGCTAGATGTGCTTGATAAAAATAAAGTGAAGTATCAAATCGACGTCGACGTCATTAAAGTCCCTGAGGATAAATATCAAGAAGTCAAAATGATGTTGAGCCGCGCAGGTGTTGACAGCGCAGCATCCAATCAAGATTTTTTGCATAAAGACAGTGGCTTTGGTGTTAGTCAGCGCATGGAACAGGCTCGCCTTAAGCATAGCCAAGAAGAAAACCTCGCCCGTGCGATTGAGCAATTACAAAGTGTCAGTCGTGCCAAAGTGATCCTCGCGTTACCGAAAGAGAATGTCTTTGCTCGCAATGCTTCAAAACCGAGTGCGACCGTGGTCATCAATACCCGTCGTGGTGGCTTAGGCCAAGGTGAAGTTGATGCTATCGTCGATATAGTGGCTTCAGCCGTTCAAGGTTTAGAGCCATCACGGGTGACGGTAACTGACGCTAACGGCCGCTTATTAAACTCAGGCAGCCAAGATGGCGCGTCAGCGACCGCACGACGTGAGCTTGAATTAGTACAGCAAAAAGAAGCGGAATACCGCACTAAGATTGAGTCGATTCTAGTGCCTATTTTAGGTCCTGATAATTTTACCTCTCAAGTTGACGTCAGCATGGATTTTACGGCGGTTGAGCAAACATCAAAGCGCTATAACCCTGATTTACCGGCGCTGCGCAGTGAAATGACCGTTGAAAATAACAGCAGTGGTGGCACCACAGGGGGGATACCTGGGGCATTAACCAATCAGCCGCCAATGGAGGCGAATATTCCGGAAGAGGCTGCTAAAGCGGCCGAGTCGACAGCTGCATCGGTGGGTAACTCTCACCGTGAAGCGACCCGTAATTTTGAATTGGATACCACCATTAGCCATACCCGTCAGCAAGTTGGCGCCGTTCGTCGCATTAGCGTGTCGGTCGCGGTGGACTTTAAACCGGGAGCGGCTGGGGAAAATGGACAAATTGCCCGTGTGGCCCGTACCGAACAAGAACTCACCAACATCCGCCGTTTACTCGAAGGGGCCGTCGGCTTTAGTTCACAACGGGGTGATGTACTGGAAGTGGTAACCGTTCCCTTTATGGATCAATTGGTTGAAGATTTACCCGCCCTAGAGTTGTGGGAGCAACCTTGGTTCTGGCGTGCGATTAAGCTTGGGGTTGGTGCGCTAGTGATTTTGGTGCTGATTTTAGCTGTGGTACGTCCTATGCTGAAACGTTTAATCTATCCAGATAGTGTGAATATGCCCGAGGATGGCAGGTTAGGTAATGAATTGGCTGAAATCGAAGATCAATATGCGGCAGACACGCTAGGGATGCTCAATACGAAAGGGGCGGAATACAGTTATGCCGACGATGGCTCAATTCATATCCCTAATCTTCACAAAGATGATGATATGATTAAAGCTATCCGTGCGCTCGTGGCCAATGAGCCTGAGCTCTCTACTCAAGTCGTGAAAAACTGGTTACAAGACAATGGCTGAGAATAAAACCAAAGAAGTGGTGGCACCTCCCGCTTTTAATATTAACGACATCAGTGGTGTGGAAAAAACCGCTGTTTTACTCCTCAGTTTGAGTGAGGCCGATGCCGCATCCATTTTAAAGCATTTAGAGCCAAAACAAGTGCAAAAAGTGGGTATGGCCATGGCGGCAATGGATGAGTTTGGTCAGGAAAAAGTCATCGGAGTACATAAGCTGTTTCTGGATGATATTCAAAAGTATTCTTCTATTGGTTTCAATAGCGAAGAGTTTGTCCGTAAAGCTTTAACTGCTGCGCTGGGTGAAGATAAGGCGGGTAATCTGATTGAGCAGATTA
Source organism: Shewanella sp. (assembly GCA_051652445.1). Taxonomy (GTDB): domain Bacteria; phylum Pseudomonadota; class Gammaproteobacteria; order Enterobacterales; family Shewanellaceae; genus Shewanella. The sequence continues at coordinate 5,763 of JBOFUF010000457.1, read as the reverse complement.
TCATGGGCAGCGGTGCTAAAGGTTTGGACTCGTTGAAATGGATGGATGCACGCCAAGTGGCAACCATTATTCAAAATGAACATCCTCAGATCCAAACCATAGTATTGTCTTATTTAGAGCCTGATCAGGCGGCGGAAATTTTTGGCCAATTTCCTGAAAACACCCGCTTAGACTTGATGATGCGAATTGCAAACCTTGAAGAAGTGCAACCGGCGGCCTTGCAAGAACTGAACGACATCATGGAGAAACAGTTTGCTGGTCAAGGTGGCGCACAAGCGGCGAAAATGGGTGGGTTAAAAGCCGCGGCTAATATTATGAACTACTTAGACACCAATATTGAAAGCCAGTTGATGGAAACCATGCGCGAGTCTGATGAAGAAATGGCCCAGCAAATCCAAGACTTAATGTTCGTATTTGAAAATCTCATTGATGTTGATGATCGCGGCATTCAAGCTTTATTGCGTGAAGTGCAGCAAGATGTGCTGATGAAGGCGCTCAAAGGCACAGATGATCAGCTGAAAGAAAAAATCTTGGGTAACATGTCAAAACGTGCCGCTGAATTGCTGCGTGATGATCTTGAGGCTATGGGGCCCATCCGTATTAGCGAAGTCGAAGTTGCCCAAAAAGAAATCCTCTCGATTGCGCGCCGTTTAAGTGACAGCGGCGAAATCATGTTAGGCGGCGGTGGTGGCGATGAGTTCCTCTAATCCGAGCGACAATAAATTGTTGAATAAAGTGGTGAGCGACGGTGACGTTGAATTCAGCCACTGGGCGCTGCCGGATGTGACCGAGGCCGATGATGATGCTCTCTCAAACCTGTTTGGTCGTTCGAATCATCAAGCGGTAAAGCCGACGACAGTAGAGACCGTTTCGCCGCCGACGATGGCAGAGATAGAAGACATTCGTGCTCAAGCTGAAGAAGAAGGGTTTGCCGACGGAAAACAGCAAGGCTACGAGCAAGGACGAGAGAAAGGTCGCTTAGAAGGCTTAGAGCAGGGCCATTCTGAAGGATTGGCCCAAGGTCATGAGCAAGGATTAGAAACCGGGTTAGCCCAAGCAAAAATATTGCTCTCGCGTTTTGAAACCTTATTAGCTCAATTTGAAAAACCCTTGCAATTGCTCGATGGCGATATTGAGCTCTCGTTGTTGACTTTGAGTATGACACTCGCCAAATCTGTCATCGGTCATGAATTAAAAACCCATCCAGAACAAGTGCTTTCGGCATTGCGTTTAGGTATCGAATCGCTGCCGATAAAAGACCAAACGGTGACAATCCGCTTGCATCCTGACGATGTTATTTTAGTTGAACAACTTTATTCCAGCACCCAACTGAGCCGCAGTAAATGGGAGCTTGAGGTCGATCCTTTGTTAAGTGCGGGTGATTGTATTCTCAGTAGTCATCGTTCTTTAGTCGATTTGACCCTCGCATCGCGCCTCGATACTGTGTTTGAGTCCTTACGCAATCAACATGCTCACTTAAGTGACAAGCAGCGTCAACTGCAAGAGGCGATAGCGGTCGAAGATAGCGCCAAACAGGTGGCGGTGACTGAGGTGCTTGACTCCGCGTTGGGCAATCTCACTGACGATAGACAAACTGTGGATACAGATAATCAAGATACCGAACTGATGCCGTCTACCTCGAACACCAATGAGCGCGTAGAGGCCAATTAGATGCAAAATCGCCAACATCAGCTGCTCAATAGACTTAATCATTATCAGGGGAAGGTGTTGCCTTTTCGCGCCGTGGCCAGTGGTCAACTGGTCCGCGTTGTCGGCTTAACCTTAGAAGCAAGCGGTTGTCGTGCGCCTGTGGGCAGTTTATGTTCTATCGAAACCATGGTGGGTGAGCTCATCGCAGAAGTGGTTGGGTTTGATGGTGAGCTCTTGTATTTAATGCCCATTGAAGAATTACGCGGTGTATTACCCGGAGCGCGAGTGGTGCCTTTAGGGGATCAAACGGGGCTCAATGTGGGTTTGTCTCTGTTAGGGCGTGTGCTCGATGGTAATGGCGTGCCGTTAGATGGGTTAGGCGCGTTGCAAACCGACCAACAAGCGCCAAGGCATAGCGCAGCCATTAATCCCTTGTCTCGGCGTGCCATTACGGAACCGCTGGACGTTGGCGTCCGCGCTATCAACGCCATGCTGACCGTGGGCAAAGGTCAACGTATGGGCCTCTTTGCGGGTTCAGGTGTTGGTAAGAGTGTGCTCTTAGGCATGATGACCCGCGGCACGACCGCCGATATTATCGTGGTCGGGCTAGTGGGTGAGCGTGGCCGAGAAGTCAAAGAGTTTATTGAAGAAATTCTTGGGGATAAAGGTCGAGCGCGCTCGGTCGTCGTTGCTGCGCCTGCGGATACCTCGCCTCTGATGCGCCTTCGTGCCTGTGAAACCTCGACTCGAATAGCCGAGTATTTTCGCGATTTAGGCTATAACGTGCTCTTACTGATGGACAGTTTAACCCGCTACGCCCAAGCACAGCGAGAAATCGCTTTAGCTGTGGGTGAGCCACCTGCGACGAAAGGTTATCCCCCTTCTGTGTTTGCAAAGCTACCACGCTTAGTTGAGCGCGCCGGAAACGGTGGCCCAGGTCAAGGTTCGATTACGGCATTTTATACTGTGTTAACGGAAGGAGATGATCAACAGGATCCCATTGCCGATGCATCGCGGGCGATTCTCGATGGTCATATCGTCTTGTCACGTTCGCTTGCGGACTCTGGGCATTATCCCGCCATTGATATTGAAGCTTCTATTAGCCGAGTTGCACCTATGGTGATCTCCAATGATCATTTGGAAGCGATGCGCAGGGTGAAACAAACCTATTCCATGTATCAGCAAAATCGAGATTTGATTTCCATTGGGGCTTATGCCCAAGGAAGCGATCCTCGCATTGATAATGCGATACGACTACAGCCAGCAATGAATGCTTTTTTACGCCAAACCATGCGTGATGCATTTAGCTTTGCCGATAGCCAAATCATGCTTGGGCAACTTGCCGCACAGTGCAAATAATGGCGTCATCTAATTAATCGAGGTCTAGTATGGCGAGCGCCGATCCTTTGTTGTTAGTGTTAAAGCTTGCCAATGATGCCGAAGAACAAGCGGCGTTATTGTTAAAGTCTGCACAGTTAGAGTGTCAAAAGCGGTTGAATCAACTCAGTGCGCTCAATAACTATCGTTTAGAATACATGAAGCAAATGCAATCCCAGCAAGGTTTGGCTATCAGTGCTAGTCATTACCACCAATTTCACCGTTTTATTGGTCAGATTGATGACGCAATTATTCAGCAAAATCGCATCGTAGCAGATGGTGAAAAGCAAAAAGAATATCGACAACAACATTGGTTGGAAAAGCAAAAAAAACGTAAGGCAGTAGAATTACTCTTAGCCAGTAAAGAAAAAAAACGTCAAGTGGTTGAGCAAAAACGGGAGCAAAAAATGACCGATGAATTTGCTTCCCAGCAGTTTTATCGCCGCCATCAACGTGAATGAAATGCTAGCCATTTTTACACCGCATTAGTCAGATATACGTTTAGTTTGTTGTTACAGCCGAGCATTGATTGAACGTATTTCCATGTGTTTAATATATTTTCAATATATTGTAATCAAAGCTGGTTTTTTGGCATCTTATTTGCTGGTTTAGTTCATTAGCCTGCAACCGCAGTGTTTAATTGACGTTTAGCAACAGACTGATGACGTTTGGTGGGGATGTGGGAGCTTGTATGCAACAAATGAATAATATCGTCCCAGTAAAATCGGTGAATAATAGCCCCGCTACAGATAAACCGCTTAGCCAACAGTCTAATGGCGAAGATTTTTCTGCCGTATTAGCGTCAGTGAGTCCGCAGAGTTCTTTGGTCGAAAAGGCGGCAGTTGCGCAAGACACTCCCAAGGATATCGTAACGCAGGCGCCTAAGGACGACGAACAAGGAGGCGAAGAGGGCAATGTTAATTTGATTTTTTCGCAAATTGACATGGCAAATCAAATGAGCCAAGCGGCAGGCTTAGGTGATTCCTTGCCGCTTGAGGAAGGATTCATTTCTAAATTGAATGAAAAATCAACAGATGCTGCTGATTTACTTCAAGGTATTGTTTTATCTGTTTCGTCTACATTGCCGCAAGAGCCAGAAGCTATTTTGCCTATCGACACCACAAAAGGGGCGAATGTTAGCCTTGTTAGTGCAATTGATATGAGTGCGGTTAATCATGTAGATATAAACGGCGTAGATACAAATTTATCTCCGGTTGAGGACGCTTCGCTCGAGACGCCCCTTAGTCAAGTCAATCCCCCTGTCGCTAGCCCTAATAGCACTGCATCTGTGATTAATCCGTCTCTAAGCGCGACAGCAAGCTTAAGTGCCACGACAGCCAACCTTAATACTTTAGGTACCTCTGAGTTAGTGACCTTGCCGCAAGAGCCAGAAGCTATTTTTCCTATCGACAGCACAAAAGGGGCGAATGTTAGCCTTGTTAGTGCAATTGATAAGAGTGCGGTTAATCATGTCGATATAAACGGCGTAGATACAAATTTATCTCCGGTTGAGGACGCTTCGCTCGAGACGCCCCTTAGTCAAGTCAATCCCCCTGTCGCTAGCCCAAATAGCACAGCATCTGTGATTAATTCGTCTCTAAGTGCGACAGCGAGCTTAAGTGCCACGACAGCCAACCTTAATACTTTAGGTACCTCTGAGTTAGTCACCCATGCCGGCAACAGTGAATTAAAGTTGGATGATGCGCAAATCAATATCAAGTCGGCTGTGCCCGTTACTGCTCAGCAGCTCAAAGAGGCTATGTTGGCGGTTACACTTGATTCTGATCAAGAACGCGGATTATCGGCAGTCTCGGATGATCAAGCACCTCTTGCTGAGTTTAAGTCTTTATCTGCGACGGCAGCCTCCACGGCTCAACTGAACATTCATCGTCAGGACGTGCTGCAAGTTCAGTTGTCATTACGTCAAGGGGTTGAACAGCAGAATCAGATGCAGGAAATGATCCAGCGTTTTTCACCTGTGATGAAGCAGCAATTGATCACCATGGTAAGTCAAGGGATCCAGCATGCTGAAATTCGGCTTGATCCACCTGAACTTGGGCATATGTTAGTCAAGATACAAGTACATGGTGATCAAACCCAAGTGCAGTTCCATGTAACCCAGGCGCAAACTCGTGATTTAGTAGAACAAGCGATACCGAGATTACGCGAGTTATTGCAAGAGCAAGGAATGCAATTGGCTGACAGTCATGTTTCTCAAGGCAATCAGGGCGATCGTCGAGAAGGCTGGGGTGATAGTGGCGGTAGCAGTTCAAATGGGGCTGATCTGGATGACATCGCGGCTGAAGAGTTGCATTTAGGTTTAAATCAAGCAACGGGTGTCACTTCAGGTATAGATTATTACGCTTAAGTAGGTAACCTATAGCAATGACTGACATAATTAGGTTTTTAATCATAACCGTAATTCGTTTCGGCCTAAATTAAAGAGAATAGTGATGGCTAAGGAAGAATCGTTAGAACTTAAAAGTACTGAAGAGCCAAAAAGTAACAAGAAATGGTTTATTTTGGCTGGCGCTGGCATTTTGGTCGTGCTGTTAATCGGTGGCGGCGTTTGGTTTTTTCTGGGGAGCAGTAGCGAAGAGGTACCGGTCGTTGCCACTGAGGGTGCGGCTCAAACAGCAACCCCTACACCAGAGAATGTCACAACGGCATCATATGTGCCTATGCCGCGTCCTTTCTTATTTAACTTGCCGGGGCAAGACAGGGCACGTTTAGTTG